>CAMPGG010000352.1 GCA_946885335.1 uncultured Chitinophagaceae bacterium | reverse complement strand
AAAAAAGATTCCGGAATGATCCGGAATCTTTATCCAATTAATTTTATCAATCTGAAGTTTAAAAACAATACCTGTTTTCTTCAATCATTTTATCAGCAATTCTTCTTCTTGCATCTTTGGTATTGAATGGCTCCGCTTTAGTAAAGCGTTTCAATCCCATCAGGATCATGCGTTGCTCATCACCTTCCGCAAATGCATTAATTGCATCCTTGCCAGATTTATTTACTTTATCTGCCGCATCATATAAATAAGTTCGCATGATGTCAATTACATAAGATGTTTTCTCCTCGCCCTGGCGATCAGCCAATTTGATGGCCCTTAATAAAACACTTTCCGCATTGAAAGTTTGAATAGCCATATCCGCAATATTCATCAACACTTCCTGTTCATTTTCCACTTTGGCCATCAATTTCTGCACAGCTGCACCGGAAACCATGAGGATAGCTTTTTTCAGGTTATTCACCAGTTTTTTCTCACTGGCAAATGGAGCATCATCCTGGTCGCCAAAATCGGGGATACTCATTAATTCTTTTTGTACCGCCATCGCCGGACCCATCAAATCTAACCGGCCCTGCATGGCTCTTTTCAGTGTCATGTCCAGCGTGAGTAAGCGATTTATTTCATTGGTACCTTCATAAATGCGGTTGATTCGGCTGTCGCGGTAAGCTCTTGAAATATTGTATTCCGCACTAAAACCATTTCCACCATGGATCTGCACTCCTTCATCCACAATAAAATCAAGCATTTCACTTCCATCCACTTTCAACATGGCGCATTCAATGGCAAATTCTTCGGCTGCGGCTAACAGTGATTCAGCAAAAGGTTTGCCTGCAGCGATATCCGCATGTTCTTTTTCATCGATCCATTTGGCGGTGCGGTAAAGGGATGATTCGCAAACAAACATGCGAATGGCCATTTCTGCCAGCTTATGTTTGATTGCTCCAAAATTGGCAATGGGTTGTTTAAATTGTTCGCGGGTGTTGGCATACTGCACGGAAGTTGTGGCTGCTAATTTAGCGCCACCCAATGCAGCGGCACATAATTTTAACCGCCCGATATTTAAAATGTTGAATGCGATCTTATGCCCTTTACCAATTTCACCTAAAACATTTTCTACAGGCACTTTACAATCCTGGAAATACAATTGAACGGTTGAAGAGCCTTTGATACCCATCTTATCTTCTTCCGGGCCATTGGTAAATCCTTCCATACCCCTTTCAAGAATAAAAGCTGTGAATTTATCGCCATCTATTTTTGCAAAAACCGTATAAACATCCGCGAAACCACCATTGGTGATCCACACTTTTTGTCCGTTCAGTATATAATGCTTTCCATCTTCGCTCAGTACCGCAGTAGACTTGGCACTCAGCGCATCACTGCCACTATTCGGCTCCGTTAGTCCATAAGCACCTGTCCACTCGCCGGTGATCAGTTTAGGAATATATTTTTGTTTTTGTTCTTCGGTACCGAAATACAGAATAGGCAATGTACCGATTCCTGTATGTGCAGCGATAGCAACCGAAAACGAATGCCCCGCACCCAGGTAATCATTTACAATTGTTGATGTAATAAAATCTTTTCCCAGCCCACCATATTCTTCCGGGAAAGAAACGGATAATAAACCTTGTTCACCTGCTTTTTGTACCAGCGACCGCATTAGACCCGGTTCCATTTTATCGATCTTATCCAGGTTTGGTAAAACTTCAGCCTGCAGAAACTGCGTACACATATCACGGATCATGATCTGTTCCTCTGAAAAATCTTCCGGAATAAATGTTTCAAATGGGGATGATTCTTTGATCAGCCATTCGCCACCTTTAAGGGCCTGCGTTTGTTGTGATGTTGTGCTCATATAAAAAGTTTAAGGTTTAGCGATTTATTATTTTCAATGTTATCCATCAATTCATTCCTACCAGGTTATCGTAAACTTTTTGCAACACTTCTTTGCAAAGGTTTACCTGGTCCGGCGGAACGCCTTCTAATGCATCATTCAATGTTTCTTCTGCCAGGGCCATGGCGGCTTCCTGCAGTTTTTGCGCTTCTTTGGTTAAATAAATCCTGTTCACTCTTCTATCACTTTCAGAAGCTACTCTTTTTACCAGGTTCAATTTCTCCAGGTTATCAACCAGCCTTGTAATGCTTGGTTTATCCCTGAAAGTTTCGTTGCATAATTCCTGCTGGCTGCGTCCATCTTCTTTCCATAGGTGATATAAAACACTCCATTGCTCTATGGTCAGGTTCAATCCTGCCTGGTTAAATTTCTTCTGTAACCTGCGGGCAATCGCTGTTGAGGCTTTGCCGGTTATGAAGCTGTATAGTTCTCCTTTCTTAAATTGGTTGTTTGGCATATAGTTGTTTGTGCAACTAAGTAAAAATAATAATAAATTTGGATTATTCAAGGTTAATTTTAAACGATCCGGGTGATCAGTACACAAACCATAAAATATAAAAATTCAGTCATTCACGTTGACTGTTTTGGAGCTGGAAATCAATTGGTGATTTGCTTCCACGGCTATGGAGAAACCGCCAGCAGCTTCCATTTCATGGAAAGAAATGCAGCAGGAGAGTATAGTTTTTATGCAGTTGACCTGCCTTTTCATGGTGAAACAAATTGGAATGAAGAATATGATTTCACACCTTCAGACCTAGGGAACATTATTAAATTGATTAAAAACCTGCACCACTCAACCAAACCGGATAGTGCAAAAAAAGTTAATGATCAACTCATTTTACTGGGGTTTAGTTTGGGCGGCAGGTTTTGTTTAAGCGCCTTTGAACAAACACCCGGGAATTTTAAAAAAATTATATTGTTAGCACCGGATGGTTTAAAAGTAAATGCCTGGTATTGGTTGGCTACACAAACCAGGATGGGTAACCGATTATTTTCATTTACTATGAAAAAGCCCACCTGGTTTTTTAAATTTTTAAAAATGATCAATCAAACAAAATGGATCAACCAAAGTATTTATAAGTTCGTTCATTTTTATATTGATGATGAAAATGTTCGCCGCCAGCTTTACCAACGCTGGACCGGTCTTAGAAAGATCAAACCCAATCTTTCTAAGATCAAAGAAAAGATCCGGGAACAAAAAACACCAGTGAGATTGATTTATGGTAAATATGATCGCATCATTTTACCTGTACGTGGCGTAAAATTTTGTAAAGGCATTGAACCCTATTGTAATCTTAAAATAATTCGTGCAGGTCACCAGGTTCTGCACGAAAAACATGCAGAAGAAATTATGCATGCCATTATACATTAAAGCTATTGGGTAGATTTGCCGCCAATGATCTTAATCGTAACATCCATTATTTTATTTGTGCTTTATGGCTCACTGATGCTGTATTATTATTTTGGATGGAAGAAGATCATTCCGTTTGAAAACAACGTTCAAACGCCTGCAACCAGGATATCGGTGATAATTGCAGCAAGAAATGAAGAAGAATCTATTGGCTCATTACTTTCGGCATTAAATAATCAAAGCTATCCCGCAACGTTATTCGAAGTGATTGTAGTGGATGATCATTCCACAGACAACACGGCTGATGTTGTGAAGCAATTTGAAAATATTAAACTGGTT
>CAMPGG010000351.1 GCA_946885335.1 uncultured Chitinophagaceae bacterium | reverse complement strand
ATCATTTTCATAATTGCAGTTGCTGCATTTTGTTTTTTGCAAACCGGTTTTTGACATTTCAACCGTGATAATGCCGGTAGGAACGGCAATGATCGCATAACCTGTTATCATGATGAAAGAGGAAATAAATTTACCAAGAACCGTTACGGGAACCATATCACCATATCCTACTGTTGTAATGGTAACAATGGCCCAATAAATACTTTGCGGAATGCTGGTGAACCCTGATTCAGTTCCCTCCACTACATACATGAGTGTACCCATAAAAACGACCAGGGCCATTACGGTCCACATGAAAACGCCAATCTTGTAAGAACTGGCCCGCAATGCCTTTGCCAGTACCTGCGATTCGGAATAAAACCTGACCAGTTTTAAAATCCTGAAAAGCCGCAACAACCTGAAAATTCTGATGATCACCAAATAGTGGTAACCAAACAACAGCAAACTTAAATAGGTTGGTAAGATGGACATAAAGTCAATCAGTCCCCAGACACTGAAAATATATTTTAAAGGTTTGGGACTGATCCAGATCCTGGTAAAATATTCGATGGTAAAAATGATGGTCAGTATCCATTCAATGGTCAAAAAAGTATTGAGATAAGATCTTCCAAGCGAGGGAATGCTTTCCAGCATAACCACGAGTACACTGAACATGATGACCCATAATAAAATGGTATCAAAACGCCTTCCGGCAGGTGTACTGGTTTCGAAAATGATGTGGTAGAGTTTTTCCCTGGTAGTCATGATAAAATTTTTATATGGCCTGAAAAGAGTAATGCAATATCAGGATAAACAAACAAGATAAATCTTTTTTAAAGCGAGTGAGGTTTTACAGAATGACATAAGAAAGTGAGGTGATAAACCATCTTTTCATTTTTTCCAATCCTCTTATGAAAATGAATTTAAAATGCAGTTTAAAAAGACCTGGCGGCATAATTTTTTTAATGAGTTAATAACCACCTGATCAATTTCCAGCCAAAACTAAATTTTAAAGTAAGGAAAGAAGTTAAAAAGAACTGGCTTTTCATTCATCGCATAATACTTTAAAATGGAAAAGCGTAAACACAGGATAGAAGTAGTAAAAACGGATCTGGAAATTAATGAAGAGTTAGAACTTCATGAAAAAGGATGGAGATTTCAGCGTATTGGCTGGATTTTTATTTTTCTCCTGGTCGCATTAAGTGTTCTTGGATTTTTTGGTAATGGTCTTGCAAGTAAAACAACAAAAACCAATACAGAGGCAAACTTAGCATACGAACGTTTTTTTCGCAGGGAAGCCAGAATGGAAATGAAAGTTGACCTGTCGCACTACACAAATACACCAGTTGATATTGCATTTCCAAACAACTACATTAAGCATTTCCGATTAGAATCTATATTACCTGAACCTACCCAGGTTAAAGTAAAAGATAACCTGGTTCATTATTATTTTGATGGGCAGGGTTCAATGAATATTACTTTTTATTTAGTTCCGCAAAAGGCAGGCAATATCACCGGCTTTATACGCATCAACGAAAACCAATTTCCAATTAATCATTTTATATATCCATAATCATGAATCCTGTCATAAGAGGTTTAGCGGTATATCTATTCGTTTATATTATTTTCCGAATCCTGGGAAAAAGAAGCTTGTCAGAAATTACAACTTTCGATTTTGTACTTCTCCTGATCATCAGCGAAACAACAACGGATGCACTGATAGGCGAAGATTACTCACTGATGGCCTGCTTCATTATGTTATCTACATTGGTAGGCGTTGATTTATTACTTACACTTACAAAAACTAAATGGAAATGGTTTGAGAAAATCAGTGACGGGGCACCGCTTATTATAGTTGATAAAGGTGTACCCCTGAAGAAAAGAATGGAAAAAACAAAAGTTGATGAAGAAGACATCCTGGAAGCTGCCAGGATTTTACACGGTTTGGAAAAGATGGAGCAGGTGAAATATGCGGTACTGGAAAAAGATGGTTCTATTTCAATCATTCCTGCAGTTAAAGAATGAAAAATGTGCCTCGCTCCTCAGGCGAAATTCAAATCAAATATTTTCAGGCAGTAAAATAATTTATTCAATGATCTATCATTAATCAATGAAGCTGCAAGTTTGTTAAATGCAATATTAAACGGATTCAAAAAACCTTTGAAATTACCTGCCATCCCATCCAGCTCATAACGGCAACGACTATCCACCCAATGACCTGCAGCGTAATGGAATGTTTATACTGGTTGATGATGGATGGTTTGGAAGCAGCTATCAACATGACGGCTAATGCTAATGGCAGAATGAGACCGTTTACGGCACCCGCCCAAACCAGTAATCCGACCGGGTTACCACGAATTAAAAAAATAATGGTAGATAACAGGATAAAAACACTGACCACCCATTTCTCGTGTTTTTTTACAAAGGGTGATAATGAACGCCAGAAACTGACAGAAGTATAAGAGGCGCCTACGACCGAAGTGATGGATGCGATCCATAATACCATTCCAAAAAAAATATAACCCGGTTTACCTGCCGCGGATTCAAATACCGAAGCAGCAGGATTACCTGCAGCCAGTTGAATGCCCTGCGAAACCACACCCAGCGCAGCGAGGAAAAGAATATACCGCATCAATGAGGTTATTAAAATCCCGCTTACTGAACTCCGATTTACCTGTGGCAGATTTTCTCTTCCCTTTATACCAGCCTGCAATAAACGATGTGCGCCGGCAAAAGAAATATAACCACCTACTGTGCCACCAACCAAAGTAATAATTTTGAGCAGGTCTATTTTTTCCGGCCATATTGTTCTCAGTAATGCTTCGGTTAGTGGTGGACGTGAGGAAAAGGCTACATACAATGTTAACCCGATCATCAGTAAACCCAAAAATTTCACCAGGCTGTCAATCAGCCTGCCGGCTTCCCTGTACCAGAAAACGCCGAGTGCAATGCAACAACTGATAACAGCACCTGCTTTGGGCGAGATTCCGGTCAGCACATTAAGTCCCAGTCCGCTGCCGCCCATATTACCAATGTTAAAAACCAACCCGCCAAACGCAATCAAACCCGCCAAAAAAAAGCCCAGCCCGGGTAATAATTTGTTGGCGATATCCTGTGCGGGTTGTTCACTCATGGTGATGATGCGCCAGATATTTAATTGCGCACCAATATCAAGCAGGATGGAGATAAGGATCACAAAACCAAAACTGGCCAGCAGGTCCTGCGTAAATAAACTGGTCTGGGTTAAAAAACCCGGACCGATAGCGGAAGTAGCCATCAGGAAAGCAGCACCGGCAATAGCAGAATTTTTTTGCATAACGTTATTGTATAACCGATGCCGGGGGCGCAACACGGATGTTTTCTTTTTTTAATGCAGATGAAATGACTCTTGCAAATGCTAGTGCATTTTTGCCATCACCGTGAATGCAAATGGTCTCAGCCAGCACGGGAATTATTTTTCCGTTTAATGTTGTTACTGTTCCTTTTTGTATCATTTGCAACACTTGCCCGATCATCTTTCCTTCATCTTCGATCATTGCATTTGATAGTTTACGGGAAATCAATGAACCATCATCATTGTAATAACGATCTGCAAATGTTTCACTGGCGGT
>CAMPGG010000350.1 GCA_946885335.1 uncultured Chitinophagaceae bacterium | reverse complement strand
CATTCTCCTGGAGTTCAAAATTTCCATTCACTTCTTTATAAAGTACATATTGATATGGCGCCGTAATCCCTGTAGCTTGTACCTGGAAAAAACCTTCGTTTCCTCCGCAACTGGGATGGTTGATATTTGTTGGTGTTAGCGATAAAGTTGCGGATGGTAAAGGTACTATTACCTCACTGCTGCATCCGTCCTTGTTTACATAAACTTTATATGTGCCTCCGGTAAGTCCGACAAAAGTGAGTGTTCCTGCAATTAGTGTCCCATTCTCCTGGAGTTCAAAATTTCCATTCACTTCTTTATAAAGTACATATTGGTAAGGGGCCGTAATCCCCGTAGCTTGTACCTGGAAAAAACCTTCGTTTCCTCCGCAACTGGGTTCGGAAATATTCACCGGCGTAAGGACTATACTGCATTGGGCCTGCAAATTTGCATAAGACAAAAGCAGGAATAAAAAAGGAAATAGCCGGCGTTTACAAAAAGCACCAGCTAATGAAAAAAAAGATGGTGTTGCGGAAGTGGGCGTTGCCCGGATAAAAAGGTCCATAAATTTAAAATTTGTTAAGGATAAATTTTTTGTTCAGAATGGAGATTTAATAGGCATACTTCAGGCATAACCAAATCAGTATCTAAAAGATTTCATTTTAATTCAGGCTACCGGTACCAGGCAATTGACTTATAATAGATTTCAATGGGAGATAATAAGTCTTCAGGAGAGGAGTAATAGTTTATGAAGAAAATAAGATAATGGCTTAATAGCTTCAATGGGATATTAAGTTACAAAAGTTTTATTATTTATATTCAAGAATAAAGTCCCTAATTGCAGTATGTCGCCTTATTTTTTTATTCAATCAAAAATATTGGAACACTTAATTTCTTCTTTGAACTCACAGTGCAAATCAATATAATGTGCATCCTGTTTTATATGTTTCATTTTTTTTGGACCAGGGTTTTTTGCGGTTAAAAAAATGACATGATATATAACTTATTATCCTGGTAGTCATCAACTTCGCAAATCAAAATCTTGCAAATCTCCCTGCTAAGTTGTTTATTGCACATAGTTTTAATTTTCCTTAAAAGCGTATCATTTACTCAATCAAAGACCATGAAACTTTTTACCATACCCTGGAAATTTAATAGCCTGGCCATCTTGATGGTTTTTACAATTTCACTGTTATCAGGCTCTAATGCATTTGGATCAGTCTGCCAGGGTGAACGGCAGGTTCAGGATACTTCTAAAAAAGGCAGTCCCGTGATAAAATTCGAAAAAATCCCTGTTCATAGCTTGCCAAAGTATAGCGATGTGCAATGGGTTTTTGCAAAATCGGGATTAGGGATTTATTGCGAAAAGTATAAGATTGACCAAATGGAAAAAGATTTGATGTTTGCTAAAACGGGCTCCAATCCATTCAAGGATTTTAAAGAAATTATATTCAAAAACGGGTCGGGTAAAAGGTTTATGGATATTTTCCCGGAAAAAAACTTGTATGATTTTTGGGAAACAGCCCGGCAGGTTCTAAGAAAATATAATAATTAATTTGTTCCGTAGCCTGTCCCTTAATATATGCTATTCATCCCGGTATCACACTAAAATTGGTTGAAGATACCCTTATACTGAAAGAAAACTATTCCAGGTTGACATTGTCAAATTTTCAAATTGTCTCGCCGGGGTGGTAAGAGGGTTTCGACAATTTTTTTACATTTTTCATTTTTGAATTTTGCATTCTTCAACCATTTTCAAATTTTCAAATTACCTCATTTCCTCATTGTTCTTAACCGCTACTGCAATTTTTGAATCGGCTGTTCCGTAATAAAGGATCCACTGGTTGTTGAAATTTACCAGGCCTTCTACAAAACAAACTTCATTCACCTCACCGATTTTTTCATAAGGTTTGTCTGGATGAATAAAATAAGTATCCGTCCTGGCTAATAATTTATAAGGATTATTTTTATCAAAAAGCGCTTGCCCGGCACTGTAAGTAAATTTTGGCATGGTGGTATCATTAAAGTTTGCGGCATTGCTTCCGTTGTAAATCAGTAATACGCCTTCATCGCGAAGCAACGCAAAAGGACCGGGTTCTACCAGCCGGGAGTCAAAAAAACCGGGGCGGGGGTGAAGCACAGAGATCATCTTTTTGTTCTCCTCATTTTCCGCAACTTCCCAATGAACCAGGTCATCAGAACTGGCCATAAACAAATCGGTGTCTCCAAAATACATCCAGTATTTTCCATTGATCTTTGTGGCCACCATCCGGTGCCCTTCCTGCCGGGCAATGATGGCACCCGACTTTGACCAGGTGTCTTTATACTTTCCTTCACCCAAAACCAAACCATGTTTTGTCCACGTAAGGAGGTCTTTGGAAGATGCCAGGCAAAGTCTTGCCACCTTTCCATCATAGGAAGTATAGGTTAAAAAATAGGTTCCGTCCTCGCTTTCCACCAGTCGCGGATCCTCGATACCACCTTTCCATTCATAGATTTTCATGCTGTCTTCGCCTGGAAATAAAACCGGTTCCGGTCTTTTGGTGAAATGCAGGCCATCGTCACTGACTGCCAAACCCAGTCGAGAAGTCATGTTATGATCCTGTGCCCGGTAAAGCAAATACACTTTTCCATCTCTGACAACCGCAGATGGATTCAGCACATTTCTTTCTTCCCAATGCACCGTTTTTTTAGCGATGGGGCATTGAAAGGATTGCGTGGAATCGGGCACCAGTATGGGGTTCAGGCTATCTGCCTTGATAAAATCCAGCAGCGCCCAGGAAGAATCTGAATTGTGTGGGGGTGATTCAATAGCATCTCTTCCGGCACAACTGATGATAAAAAATGGGAGCAATAAACAGCAGGTAAATTTCATTTGGAGTTATTTTGGCGGTTAATTTCCGGCTAACAATATACCGATTAAATGGGTTGCCAGCATACCCGGTTGAATGAAACAATTCTAATCCGGATAATCAAAAATCCTCCTATGAAAATAGCTGAATAAGTTGTTTACAAATTTACGGTTGCAGGTACGTTAGATTATGTACCTTAATTGCCGAAATGATAAAAACAGTGAACACTTTTTTATTATCTTTTATTTCATTTAATATTTAAACCAAATGGCCAAAGCATCAAAAGCTACGAAAAAACCCGCTGCTAAAACGGCGAAAAAAGCCTCTAAGAAAGCAGCCCCTAAAAAAGCAGCTCCTAAAAAAGCAGCCAAGAAAGCAGCTCCTAAAAAAGCGGCGCCTAAAAAAGCAGCAAAGAAAGCAGCTCCTAAAAAAGCAGCTCCTAAAAAAGCAGCCGCTCCAAAAAAAGCCGCGAAAAAAGCAGCTCCTAAAAAAGCGGCAAAGAAAAGAGCTCCTAATCCCGCCTTCATGAAGCCCTTAACTTTAAGTGCTGACCTGGGAGCAGTCGTTGGTTCAAATGCATTACCAAGAACAGAGATCATTAAGAAAATATGGGTCTACATCAAAAAGAACGGACTCCAGGATTCAAAGAACAAAAGAATGATCAATGCTGATGAAAAACTGGGTAAAGTGTTTGGCGGTAAAAAACAAGTATCCATGTTTGAACTGGCAAAGATTGTCAACAACCATGTGAAGTAAGACTTCTAAAAAATTACGAATGCCACCT
>CAMPGG010000349.1 GCA_946885335.1 uncultured Chitinophagaceae bacterium | reverse complement strand
CGCCCGGTTTTCAATAATGTATTTTGCCAGTGTTTCTCCCATTTCAATACCAGTCGTATTATCTGTTGGGAAATGGATCCCTGCATAAAACCTGGAATCTGCACATTCTTTGGCTAATTTTTTAAAATAGTCCGCATCTGCAGGAAAAAAATAAGCAAGCATTGTTGCTGCTGTTGAAGATGCAGTTGCATGTCCTGATGGATAACCAGGAAATGGTGGTGTAAATCCCAGCAAAGGTTTAAATGTTTTATCCAGTTGATCAGGCCTGGTACCAAAATATGCATATTTCGCATCCATTATAGCAATGGCTGCATCATGAAAGGCAACATGTAATAAAGTATAAATTCTTGCAGCTTCGGGAGTATTCCTGTCAAGGCGGTATTCAAATATTTTCTGACTGGCAATATCGGTCCATATATCCAATCCACTCAATGCTGCCCAGCGGTATGCCTGTGAAACTGTATAAAAATTTTGCTGAAAGTTTTTTAAAGAATTCATTTCATTGGTAAAGTCCGGAGGGGGAACTGGTCTGAATTGTTTGCATGATGTCAGCACTAATGGTTTTACGTTGACTGCAACTGCACCAACTGGAAAATCGCCTTTCCATAAATGAGATTCAACGGGAATGTTTCCCGTCCATGGTTTATCAGATCCATCCATCTTTGCTTTTTCGATAACCATTTCAGCTACTTGTTTACCCAATGCCCAGCCTGCTGCAACATCACTGGGATATTGAACACCGGCAATAATTCTTGATTGCCCGGCATCATGTGCTAAACGTTTGAGTGAATCTCCAATTTGCGGAAAAAAATAAGCCAGCACATGTGCAGCGGCGGATGATGTAACGGTATGTTCACAAGGAAATGAAGGTGCAGATGAATGCCCGGCATACGACTTTATATTTTTTGACATTTCATATGGCCGTTGCCTGTTGTATTTAAATTTAAGATCCCATGCCGCGACGATGGCATCATAGATGGCAATATTCATCCATGCCATGGGCGATCGCCAGAAATTACCGCCATCAGGTTTTGTAAAAAGTTCGGGACCGCTAAGCTGGTACCCTGTTTCATTCCAGTGATAAGAGGGAGAACCCATATCCCAGTATTGAATTTTTTGCAGGTCCTGTTTAGTTATGTTGGTTTGCAATTTTTGTATTTCCTGCAGCTCATGTTGGGTTTCGTCATCACCAGGGACTGGTTTAACGTCAAGAACTTTGAAATCATTTACTACCCAGGTTTTCCAGTTGGCAACTTCTTTTTGAGATTGGGAAGAAAGGGGTGAAAAAATAATACTGCAGCACATCAGCAGTATCATGTATGGCGTGAATTTTAAAAATTTTGCGGATTGCATATAGGATTATTTTAGTCAGGTAATTTTTCAATTCCTAAAATTACTTTCAGCTCCGGCAAAATGATTTGTTCTGCGGTTCAATTAATTTTCTTTACGGTTCTAAAATTTTGCTCGTTCAAACAGTTAAAGCAGGTTGCTTTTTTTCCTTGCGGTATTGCATTGGAGAGATGTGAAAATGTTTTTTAAAAACGCGGTCAAAATGAGTCATGTTTTTGAAACCGCTTTCATGCATTACATCTGTTATGGGTAATTGGGAATCCTGTAATAGTGTGCAGGCATTTTCCAGTCTTTTATTTAATAGCCATCGGCCGGGTGGCAGGTTGAATGTTTTATAAAAATCTCTTTTGAAACTGGAAAGACTCCTGTGACAAAGCCTGGCATATTCGTGTAATTCCAAATGATAAAGGCAGTTCTTCTCCATGATGTCATGAAGTTCATCATTCGCTGAACTGGTCAGTTCATGCAGGTAAGCGTTTAGTTCACGGTTGTTTTCGTTTGATATAATATTTAACAACAACTCTTTAAATTTAAGTTCAAGCAAGTGTGGAGAAGGGTTGGATTTTGCTGTAAAATAGGGATGAAGTGATTCATAAAATGCCTGCATCATTGGGGTGGTTTCAACAGGCATGATTTGTTTTTTTTCAAAGGAATTAGCGGATGCTTGTTTTTCTATCTCCTTCGATTCTCTAAGGATTGAACGCAGGTAATCATCGGGGATATAAAACATAAAGCCACAAAAGAAATCTGAGCCAATGGTTTCAACAGTAAGAGCTCCTTTTTTTATAAATGCGGTTGTTCCCTGGTTTATATAAAATGATTCGTGCCTGGTGGACACATGTTTTTTCCCATTAATTACATGAATAAAGCAATTATGTTCAGCCCAGTCTTCCGTTTTTGTCGGGGGGCATTCAAGTACCAGGAACAATATATCATGGAGGGAAAATTGTTTTAGCATTCCCGGATTTTGCCTGATAAAATCTGGAAAGTTTTGCATGATGGTACCCTTTGAATGCCATACTAATTTAAAAAAAAATGATCACATTAAAATGGTAGTGTAATTGTTAAGGTATAGCAAAGCTGTATTATGATTTATTGATGAGAATTGCCTTGCCAAATCCGGATAACATTTTAGTCTAAGCTAAAACCAGGCTTCATAGTTTTTCAATCATCCAGGCCTTTCCCTTCAAGAATTTTAGGGATGTATTTTTCCAACCTGCTTTCTCTTGTCTTAGCTTGTTTGGGTGAAGAAAAATAAAGTAAATATCCCCGTTGACGTCCAGGTGTTAGTGAAAGGAAAGCTTTTTTTAATTCGGGCATATCGTCCAGAACTGTTTTAAATTCTACCGGCATTTTGTATTCAGTCGTTTTTTTTAATTCAACCTTTAATCCCGCTTTTTCTACCTGGATCGCTTCCCTGATATAAGTGATTATTAATTTTCTTTGCTTTTCTATTTCATTAATGCTGGTAAAGCGAAGTTGTCTCGCTGACTGTACGTTTTCTGTTTGTTGAACCAAAACTTTATGCTTGTCTTTTAGCAACGCTCCTTTATGAAATAGAATGGCAACATATTGCTTAAAGCCATGAATCAGTAAAATGTTTTTACCATTATATGTATAACAGGGGCATCCCCATTTTAGCTCTTCATCTAAATCACATTCCAGTATTATTTCTCGTAAAGAATTGTATGCTTCCTGCCATTTTGTGTCCTTATTAAAAAACCAATCTACTTCCGGATTCATCGGGATTAATTTTAAGGTTTGAAATAATTTTTCTACGAACTGGCCTGAAATGCCATGAAATAATAGTCAGGAAAAATAACAATGCGGGTCCAAAATATTCTGCCGCGTTGTCTCCAACTGCCAGGTGTGATAAAATTGCACCTGTCATTAAAAAGAAGAAACCTGCATAAGCCCATTCTTTTAATAAAGGATAGTTGGGAATTAAAATAGCAACAGCACCTAAAATTTTCCAGGCACCGATGATCGTTAGAAAATACATCGGGTAACCCATTGATGTCATTTTCTGTACTTCTTCTTCCTGGTGAATTATTTGTACGATTCCAGTCGAAATCATTCCTAATGATAGCCAGGAGGTAGAGACCCAGTAAATGATTTTGTTTCTCTTATTCATACTGTTATTTTTTTATTTTATTGATCACTTCCTGTAGCCTGTTGTGTGCCATATTAATGCCCTGGGCAAAGGGTAATTTGAGCATATTGTTCCTGTCGTTAACAGACTTATAAACGATGTGCATAGTCAGTTTACTTGTGTTATTTG
>CAMPGG010000348.1 GCA_946885335.1 uncultured Chitinophagaceae bacterium | reverse complement strand
AATTGCCAATTAAAAACAAATGTTCCAACATTAATTTTTTCAAATGAGGCTTATTTATTAACTTAGTGTTCTTGGTAAATTTAAAATATTAAGCCATGTCAAAATTGGAGTTTAACCAGCTGTTACTGAATAATGCGGATTTTCTGAAACCCTTTGCTGTAAACCTTACCAGGGATTCTGAGGCAGCCAAAGACCTTTACCAGGAAACGCTTTTCAAGGCTATTGCCAACAAAGAGAAGTATAATGTTGGAACCAATATTAAGGCATGGTTATTTACCATCATGCGCAATATTTTCATTAATGATTACAGGCGCAAATCCCGCCAGCAAACCATTTTTGATTCCACACAAAATGATTTCCTGCTCGATTATAACCAGTCGGCTATTGCCAATACGGCTGAGGGTAAACTGCGCTTGAAGGAGATCAATGCAACCATTCATGAACTCCCGGAGATATTTAAAACTCCATTTCTCCTTTATTTTGAAGGTTATAAATACCATGAAATTTCAGATATCCTGCAGGAACCGTTGGGTACCATAAAGAGCCGCATCCATTTTGCCCGCAAATTGTTGAAAGAGCAAATATCGAGGTACTAATATTTCCACTTCTTTTAGAAAGTTGATTACTATAATCAGCGGTTATTTTATTGTTTTTGCTCCATGCTTTTAGGATTAAAATGCATAACTTTTATATCCTAAAACCAACGTTATGAGATATAGAATTTTCTTTCTAGTCATCATGTCTGTCATGATGGGTCTTGTATTAATCAATTGCACCAGCAACAGTTCTTCAGAACCTCTTGGCGATGAAAGTGCAAATGCCGATTCATTAAACCAAAGTATAGAACGGGGTAAATACATAGTCACCAGGGTGACGGTCTGTTTAGATTGTCACAGTGAGCGTGATTACAAATATTTTGGTGGTCCTATTAAAGATGGCACAGAAGGAATGGGTGGAGAGTTGTTTGATGAAAAAAAGGATGGTATGCCAGGCATATTATATGCACGTAATATAACGCCGGATCCGGAGACCGGCATTGGTACCTGGACGGATGATGAAATATTCAGGGCTATTACGCGGGGCATCAGTAAAAATGGTGATACCCTGTTTCCACTCATGCCTTATGCGAGTTATAACCGCATGGCCAAACAAGATATCATGGATATTATCGCTTACATAAGAACGTTAAAACCAATAAAACACAAAGTACCGGAACGCAAATTGTTTGTGCCGTTGCATATGGTTTATCCTCCAAACATGCAAACATCAGCCGATAATAATGTACGTCCGCCGGCATCAGACAAAATTAAATATGGTGAATACCTTGTTCAATCAGCAGCCTGTTTTGATTGTCATACTCCTATGGAAAAAGGCAAATTCGGTCAGCCTTTTGCAGGGGGATTCACTTTTAATCTACCAACGTTTACTGTAACATCAGCTAATATCACACCAGACCAGGAAACCGGCATAGGTGCATGGACAGAAGAAATGTTTCTGCAAAAATTTATTCAGTACCGGGATAAAAACAATTATTTATACGATCCAGGTAAAAAAAATTCCATCATGCCCTGGGTTTATTTTTCTCAAATGGATGATTATGATCTGAAAGCTATTTACGCTTACCTGAGAACCATACCACCTGTTAGTAAAAAAATAGAAAAACATCCCATCAGCATTGCAGCGAGATAATATAAATGCTCTTTTGTAATATGCCACCTTTAAACCATCTTTAGGTGGCATATTCTTTTAATCACAACCAAGCATGCAAGATTCTTTACTTAACCGTTCTATCAGGTTATTGGTATTTTTTATCCTGGTTATTGTTGCTTTATATTATGCCCGGGACTTTTTGATCCCGGTAGCTTTTGCCGGGATACTTTCGATGCTGATGTTACCTATCAGCCAAAAACTGGAAAAAAAAGGCTGGTCGCGTGGATTAGCAGTATTGATATGCCTGTTGATATTGATCTCCATTGCAGGTTTACTGGTTTTTGTACTATCCTGGCAGATATCGGATCTTACAGAAGATATTACTAACATACAGGGACAAGTGAAAAAATTCCTGGCAGCTGTTCAAACATATATTAATGACCATTTTGGTATTACACCACAGCAACAAAGCAAAATCATTGAGCAGCAACAACCATCGGGTGGCGGCGCATCCATGGGCATAAATGTCATCACTTTTATGGGTGGTTTTTTGGCGGATCTTATTCTTACGCTTGTTTATATTTTCCTTTTTATTTATTTCAGAACGCATTTGAAAAATTTTATTCTGAAACTTGTACCTGAAGGGAATAAGAAAAAAACCATCAGTGTCATTGATCAATCCTGTAATGTATCCCAGCAATACCTGGGTGGTCTGGCCATGATGATCGCTTGTCTATGGGTTATGTATGGAATTGGATTCTCAATAGTGGGAGTTAAAAACGCATTGTTTTTCGCCGTGCTTTGTGGTATACTGGAAATTGTTCCATTTGTTGGCAACCTGGTTGGTTCTTCATTGGCATTGTTAATGGTTATCATACAAGGCGGAAGCAATACAATGATATTAGGTGTGATCATTGTTTATGCTGTCATCCAGTTTTTACAAACATATATTTTAGAACCACTGGTGGTTGGTGCTGAAGTTCACATCAATCCATTATTTACCATTATGGTCCTGGTGGTTGGTGAAATGATATGGGGCTTGCCGGGTATGATCCTGGCTATTCCTTTGCTGGGCATTGTAAAAATTATTTGCGAGAATGTTGAACCATTAAAACCTTATGCATTCCTGATAGGAGATAAAAAGAAAAGGGGTGAAAGGTCCTGGGTGCAAAAAATAAAAGAACGTATTTTAAATAACCGGCAAGCCGCTTAAAATAATTACGAACTACCAGAACAAACAATCCGCACCGATACATGTTATATAATTAAGATCCTGCTTTTTTATAGATGGCGTGCTTATTGAAGTAATAATACCTGGTAAATAAGCAGGTTTTATCAAACGCTGTTTTTAATCATCAATGGAAGATTGAATAATCTAAAGGTTATTCAAAATATTCGTTTTGAATTTACATAGGATCAAAAAAAAGGAAAATGCAAGATCAAAACAGGAAAAAAATTATTGTAGTAGGAGGCGGTTTTGCGGGGATCAATTTTATTAAAAAGCTTTCAAAGCATAAACAGTTTCAAATAACACTGGTTGATAAAAACAACTATCATTTTTTCCCTCCTTTACTTTACCAGGTTGCCACTGCGTTTATAGAATTATCCAATATCAGTTATCCATTCCGCCGCATGTTCCAGGAGCAGGGAAATCTTCGCTTTCACCTGGGAAGTTTATTAAAAGTTAACCCGGAAAAAAATAATATTGAAACCGACACCGGTATTTTAGAATATGATTACCTGGTATTGGCTATTGGTACAGAAACAAATTATTTCGGGATGGAGAATGTGCAGAATTATTCGTGGCCAATGAAAACGATAAATGATGCATTGAATCTGCGCAATCATTTATTACTGAATCTTGAAAAAGCTGTAAAAATCAGTGATCCCACAGAAAGAGAAAAGCACCTGAATATGGTAATAGCCGGTGGCGGACCAACAGGTGTTGAAATTGCGGGTATGCTGGCAGAGATGGGTCAGCA
>CAMPGG010000347.1 GCA_946885335.1 uncultured Chitinophagaceae bacterium | reverse complement strand
AAAAATTACTGCATTCAACGCACAGGGCCGCGGGTGCAGTAATTACTTTCTAGTTGAATAGTTGATTTAAAGGAATTAGGGATTGGGAATTTGGAATTAGTGGTGATGATCCAAATTATAAGAATTTTCAAATTTTCAAATTATCAAATTGAATAATTAATATATGGAACTGTTATTACCATCGTTGGGTTTAATATTCTGGACGTTACTGGCGTTCATTATTGTATTCCTGATATTGAAAAAATTTGCCTGGAAGCCAATTTTAAATTCACTGGATGAACGTGAAAAAGGCATTGCCGATTCATTGTCTACTGCTGAAAGAGTACGTGCTGAAATGACTCATTTGCAGAATGAAAATGAAATTTTACTGGCACAGGCCCGCGAAGAAAGAGGTGCGATGCTTAAAGAAGCCCGTGAAATAAAAGAAAAGATTATTGCTGATGCAAAAGAACAAGCTAAAGTGGAGGCTTCAAAAATTATTAATGAAGCGCAATTGGCTATTCAAACCCAAAAAATGGCAGCTATCACCGATGTAAAGAACCAGATCGGTAAAATGGTTATCGAAGTAAGTGAAAAAGTATTGAGAAGAGAGTTGCAGGATAAGCCGGCCCAGGAAAAACATGTAGCGCAATTGGTTGAAGGCGTTAAATTAAATTAATTAAACATTAGCGGAGAGTAATATGCTGAATCCCAGGTTAGCAGCGCGGTACGCAAAGTCTATTTTAGATCTTTCCATTGAACAAAAATCAATGGAGCAGGTGTATGGTGATATGGAACTGATTGCAAAGATTTCAAAAAGCAATCCTGATTTTGTAAATATTCTGAAGAGCCCAATTATACATGCAGATACCAAGATCAAAGCACTTGATGCGGTGTTGAAAAACAAAGTATCGGAGCTTACGGTTCTTTTTTATAAGTTATTGGTAAAAAAAGAAAGAGAATCTGCATTACCTGAAATTGCTAAAGCATTTATTGAGCAGTATAAAGTTTTCAATAATATTCATACGGTTAAACTTACTACGGCGGTTCCGCTGAGTGATGAACTGATAGAATCTATACTTGAACAAATCAGGGCAACAACTGAAATGCAGGAAATTGAACTGCAAACCAAAGTGGATGAATCATTGATCGGCGGATTTATTTTACAGATTGGCGATAAAATGGTAGAAGGCAGTGTGGCTTATGACCTGAAGCAGATAGCCCGCCAGTTTGAGAATAATGATTTTATTTATAAGATCCGTTAATTGATCAACAGCGAACAGAACGTTGAAGAGTGCGACGCAAGAAAAGCTTAATAGCTGAAAAGTGCCGGGCTCATAAAAATAAAAAAGCTTCTTACCCTGGAGGCTTCAAATAAAGAAACAAATAAAACCTCTAAGGGGATGAGGGATAAAAGAACAAATTATGATAGAAATAAAACCTGATGAAATAAGTGCGATACTGCGTGAGCAGTTAAGCAACTTTAACGCCGGCGCTGACCTGGAAGAAGTGGGCACTGTATTACAGGTGGGTGATGGTATTGCCCGTGTTTATGGATTGGGCAATGTTAGATACGGTGAATTGGTTGAATTTGATAATGGCGTTAGAGCCATTGCATTGAACCTGGAAGAAGATAATGTGGGTGTGGTTTTGATGGGTGATACCGGTGATATTCATGAAGGTTCTAAAGTACGCCGTACCGGCCAGATCGCTTCTATTAAAGTGGGCGAAGGCATGGTTGGTCGTGTTGTTAATACCCTTGGCGAACCCATTGATGGTAAAGGACCGATTACTGGTGAGCGTTATGAAATGCCACTGGAAAGAAAAGCACCTGGTGTAATTTTCCGTGAGCCGGTTAAAGAGCCATTGCAAACGGGTATCAAAGCGATTGATGCGATGATCCCG
Organism: uncultured Chitinophagaceae bacterium; assembly: GCA_946885335.1. The sequence continues at coordinate 1,751 of CAMPGG010000347.1, read as the reverse complement.
ATTGGTCGCGGACAAAGGGAATTGGTTATCGGTGACAGGCAGACTGGTAAAACAGCTATTTGTATCGATACGATCATTAACCAGAAAGAATTTTTTGATGCGGGCAAACCCGTTTACTGTATATATGTAGCCATTGGGCAAAAAGCATCTACCATTGCCGGTGTAATGCAGACTTTAGCAGATGCTGGTGCATTAGCTTACACAACGATCGTTGCGGCTTCTGCATCTGATCCCGCACCATTACAGTTTTATGCGCCGTTCGCTGGTGCTGCCATCGGTGAATTTTTCCGGGATACCGGAAGACCAGCACTGATCATTTATGATGACTTGTCAAAACAAGCTGTTGCTTACCGTGAGGTTTCATTGTTACTTCGCCGTCCCCCGGGTCGTGAAGCATACCCAGGTGATGTATTCTATTTGCACAGCCGTTTATTGGAAAGAGCTGCAAAAGTGATTAACAATGATGAACTGGTAAAAGAAATGAATGATTTACCTGAATCTATCAGGCACCTGGTAAAAGGTGGCGGATCATTAACGGCTTTACCTATTATTGAAACACAGGCTGGTGACGTATCCGCATACATCCCTACAAACGTAATTTCTATTACTGACGGACAGATATTTTTAGAGAACAACCTGTTCCTGGCTGGTATTCGCCCGGCGATCAACGTAGGTATTTCGGTTAGTCGTGTGGGTGGTAATGCACAGATCAAATCCATGAAGAAAGTAGCTGGTACATTAAAACTTGACCAGGCGCTTTATCGTGAACTGGAAGCTTTCTCTAAATTTGGTGGTGACCTGGATGCGGCTACAAAATCAGTAATTGATAAAGGTGCCCGTAACGTGGAGATCCTGAAGCAACCACAATACTCACCAATGCCGGTTGAAAAGCAGGTGGCTATCATTTACCTGGGAACACAGGGTTTAATCAAAGATGTTCCGGTTAACCAGGTAAAGGCATTTGAAGAACATTTTTTACATGAAATGGAAGTTAAGCTTCCTGAAGTTTTAAGTGAATTCAAGAAAGGTAATTTGCCTGAAGATGGATTGAAGAAAATGGTTGAAATGGCCAATACCCTGATTCCACAGTATAAGGCATAAGAATAAATCATTCATATTTTAGAGGCAACCTGTGAGGGTTGCCTCTTTTTTTATTTTAAAGCCTGCTATCACGGTAATGCAACAGCGATAATTATCATGGGTATTTCCGAAGTATAATTACTGTTGCATAAACCAATTGGTAAATATATCTTGTGGCTCAATCCTGATCCTAACGCTAAAAACCCTTTGAAAACTAAATGATCCAATATGAGAAATGTTTACGCTCCACAGCTTAATTCCTTCCTCTTTTAATGTTTAATGATTGATGATTGGCCTTGCGCATGCCTGCCCTTCATTGATGTTAAAATATAAATTGATTCATTTAGATTATTGAATTGAAAACAGAAATAATACCATAACCAACCAAAACCAATACCTGGCGAAAGCCTAAATGAAAAACCAAACAGTCCAGATTCTAAAAAAACCAAACAACCAATTTCCAATCCTTTGAATGCCAATGATCTCAATCCATGAAAAAACCAGTTTCAGTTAACCTAGAAAGACCCGTTTTTAATCTTTTACCCCTAAAAGTTTTTTAAACTTACCCCTGAAAGGAACAGCTTTATAGACGATTTTGTACCCTAGTAGTCTGATTAACATGAAACAATAAAGAGCCCCGGTTTTTACCGGGGCTCTCTTATTATCTGGAT
>CAMPGG010000346.1 GCA_946885335.1 uncultured Chitinophagaceae bacterium | reverse complement strand
GGATAATACATATTATGTAACCGGCACCAACGAATTCGGGTGTATTAGTACGGACTCTGTAAAAATGCGGGTTCGTCATCCCCAATTGTTAACCGTGTCTCCGGGTGATAGCATTTGTGCCGGCCAATCTATTCAGCTTTTTGCATCTGGTGCAGATCAGTATAATTGGTCACCGGCTGAAGGATTAAATAAAATCAATATCGCCGATCCTGTTGCACGTCCCATAAAAACCATAGCGTACCGGGTGATTGCAACGGATAATGATCATTGCTTTACAGATACTGCAAATATTTTGGTGCATGTAACACCATTGCCTGTTGTTGATGCAGGAGAGGATGTAACCATATCCGCAGGCTCATCGCACCAGTTAAAACCAACTTATTCGCCTGATGTTACCAGCTGGAGATGGACACCTGCCGCATACGTGAATTGTGCAACCTGTCCTGAACCTTTTGCCAATCCACGGGAAACCACCCGCTACTTCCTGGAAGTTAAAAACAGTGCAGGTTGTGTATGGGCAGATGATGTAACGATCAGGGTTACCTGCAATAATGGAAATCTTTTTATTCCTAATTCATTTTCGCCCAACAGTGATGGTACCAATGATGTATTTTATCCAAGGGGATCAGGTGTATCCAACATCAAAGCATTAAGAGTATTTAATCGTTGGGGAGAATTAGTTTTTGAACGTCTTAATTTCAGGGCTAATGATGCAGGAGCGGGGTGGGATGGAACATTTAAAGGCAAACAATTGAATCCTGACGTTTACGTGTATGCATGCGAGGTAGTTTGTGACAATAACGAAGTACTTGTATTTAAGGGTGATATTTCCTTATTGAAATAATTACCCTTTTTGAATAATTAATATCCTGACTATGAAAAAACTTTACATTCTAAACCTTTTTTGTGCACTTTGCACATTTGGATACCTGCAAGCGCAGGATATCCACTTCTCACAATTTTATGAAACGCCGCTTTATCGTAACCCCGCATTAGCGGGTATTGTAAAGGGTGATGTAAGGGTACAGACCGTTTATCGTAACCAGTGGAACTCTATTTCCGCTGCTTATAAAACGGCTTCCTTAAATGCGGAATATAAAATGCCCATTGGTAATGCGGATGATTTTTTAACGCTTGGTTTGCAGGCATTTTATGATAAGGCAGGCACCATCGCATTTACCACAACACATTTATTACCGGCTGTTAACTATCATAAATCGATAAGCGAAAATCGCAACACTTATTTATCCGTAGGTTTTATGGGCGGACTTGTACAACGCCGGTTTGACCGTTCAAAAATGACCACGAATAGTAATTATGAAGGATTGGGTGATGGAGAGAGTTTTAATCAAACCCAGTATTCATACCTGGATGGAAGCGCTGGGATCAGCCTGAATTCAGATTTCGGTAACAGTGTTGATAATAGTATTGTTATTGGTTTGGCATATCATCATTTTAATAAACCACGTAATTCGTTTTATGAAAATGCCAACATCACCCTGGATCCAAAATGGGTTTTGTCTGCAGGTCTTAAATTTAATGTTGATGATTATTCTTATATCACAGTACTGGCAGATCATTCAAGACAATCTACCTACCAGGAAACCATGGCGGGTGCCATGTATGGTTTAAAGGTGGGACATGAGTTGGATAACCCGGATTATACTTTTCATGCAGGCGCTTTTTTAAGATGGAATGATGCGATTATTCCCACATTTAAAATGGATTACCATCCTTATTCTATTGGTTTGAGTTACGATGTAAATATTTCAAAATTAAAAACCAGCAGTGCTGGTCGTGGCGGGTTTGAATTGTCATTGTCTTATGTAGGTTTCCTGGATAGAAATAATTCGAGTGCCAATGCTGTGAAGTGTCCGCAGTTTTAAAAAATAATATTGCTGCAGATTATTTCAATATGCAAAAGGGTTTTGCATCCATTTTAAATAACGACGTTTCTAAATTTATTACAGATCGAGATTTACTTCAAAAGGATATTTTATTAATTACCAGCCCATAGCGATAGAAAAGGCCCGGTGTTCTTAAAAGAATACCACCCCATGGCCCAATTGTTGAATAGCACATGTAAATTGATTTTAAAACTAAATTCAACTTACATGAAACATTTAGCGATCGCCGGAAAATTAAAAGCCTTCACAACATTTTGCGCTTTGTTATTTATCCAGGCAGTAGTATTTGCACAGGATACAACCTCTTCATCATCCAGCACTTCAGTTACAGTTACCAAAGAAGAAACTGGTGACTGGTTCTCTAATCCATGGGTTTGGATAATAGGAGCAGCCGTATTTATTTTATTATTGGTAGCCTTGTTGGGAAGAGGTGGCAGTACGGCCCGTACCGACCGGACGACAGTTACAAAAACTGTAACAAGAGATACGGACCTGTAATAAGCCGGAATTTTAAATTCGGATGGTCATTATTGTTTGAAAATTTTTATGGTATGGGCAAAAGTTATTGATCATCCAATTATTTGATAAGCATATTATAAGTATTTAATTTTCTGCACTTTATTTTAAAAGCTGTCTTTTTATGGCAGCTTTATTTTTTAAGGTTTGGTCACCACCTGTAAATGAATTAAATTGAAGTACAAAACTACCTGGTAATTTCTTCTTCCAGTCCGTTATTCCTTCCGCTCGTTTTGTCTTTTTAAGAAAATAAATAAAATGAAATGAAAAGACATATAGTCGCCCATGTGGCCATTTGGATACTCTCCATAGTAATGATCATTTTCGGCATTCAATATTTTATTAACCCGCGGGGTATGTTTGTTTATGTACCTCCTTATATGCCGGGGGGTATCATTTGGGTTTATTTTGTTGGTGCAGCTTTCATTTTGGCAGCCGTTGCCTTTTTGCTGGACAAATGGGTAAAACTGGCTGCGTATTTACTGGCTGCATTGTTAATTCTTTTTGTACTGGGAATCCATTTGCCAAATTATTTAAATGCGGGTGCAGCAGATATGCAGCAAATGGCGCTGGTCAGCATTTTAAAAGATACAGCGATCGCTGCATTTGCCCTACACATAGCCGGTAGTGCAGATCACCAGAAAATGGTTTATTAAAATGCTCTTACGTACTTTCTTTCTTTGACCCGGCCATGGAACGATATCGGTTGCCTGAAAGTACTGACCACATGTAAAGTGGCATAACCGGTTTCAGTAACATGCAGGTACATTTGCTGAACATCACCATAATCTTTAGGGAGGATAGTTACAATCCATCCACCTTTATCTTTTTCTTCAACCTGGTAAGTGAAATCTGTAGAAGTAAATTGAATACCTCCTTTGGATGGATCTATCGGTGCACTATATGCACGGCCAAAATAGGGCAGGTGACTAATCACCGAATCCGGGGCTACCTGCATATCATAACCAAAACTTAGCGGCCTTGATCTGAAATTGGAAGGCACAGCAGTCTCCGCTAAAAATGTAAATTGTTTTTTTGCAATGATGTCCTGTATGTTTTCAGTAACATCCTTTTCCTGTGCTTCAATTTTTTCTGCAGGTATTAAAGTAAATGCACAGATAAGTATGATAAAAATGTTTTTCATTTATAAATAATTATTCCCTTAACTTTTTTAAAATGAATTATGAATTAATATACAGGAAGAAATGTGCCATAGTTGAATGTTAAA
>CAMPGG010000345.1 GCA_946885335.1 uncultured Chitinophagaceae bacterium | reverse complement strand
TCTCAAAATATATCACGAATCTCCCCACTTTAAACTTTTTGAAAATACAATTGATGCAAAAAGTAAATAAAATTTGCGCAACCAATTAATTGCACATATATTTGCAACCAATTGGTTTCACGTTAAAAAATACAATTTTTGAGAAGAGATGTTTTCCAGGCTATTGCCGATCCAACACGAAGAGCAATTTTAAGTTTAATTGCATTACAAGCTATGACGCCCAATGCGCTGGCTGAACATTTTGATTCAACCCGGCAGGCAGTATCAAAGCATATTAAAATACTAACCGAATGCGAATTGATCAATTCGAAACAATCGGGAAGAGAAATATACTATCATTTTAATCCCAAAAAAATGAAAGAAGTTTCGGACTGGCTGGAACCTTTCCGGGAAATGTGGGAAGATAAGTTTAGCCAACTGGACCAAATTTTAAATAAATCAAAAAAGAAAAAACATGGAAACCAGTAACAAAACCCAAATCATCAAAGATTTAAAAAACAAAAAACTCAAAATCACCAGGGAATTCGATGCGCCTGTTATCCAGGTATGGGATGCCTGGACACAAAGTGAATTATTGGATCAATGGTGGGCACCCAAGCCATGGAAAGCCAAAACAAAATCGATGGATTTCAGGGAAGGTGGCTTTTGGATCTATGCCATGGTAGGACCAGATGGATCGGAACAATGGTGCAGGGTAGATTATGAAAATATAGAACCTTCAAAAAGTTTTGCCGGAACAGATGCATTTTGTGATGAGAAGGGAAATATCAATCATGAAATGCCTGTTATGCATTGGAAATGCATTTTTAATGAATCAACCACAGGAACAAGCTTACAAATTGATATTACATTTAAAGAAGAAGCTGATATTGCAAAAATTGTAGAAATGGGCTTTGAAGAAGGTTTTACTGCAGCACTCACCAACCTGGATGAATTGCTGGAAAACAAAATTAACAGTCAGGGATAAACGAAATCAAAATATAACAGTAATCAATTGATAAATTCGCAATAAAAAAAGGTAAAAGCCAAAACATTTTAATTTTTGACTTCTACCTTTTTATTTCTTTTGTATGGAATTACATTCTGATCAGGTGGTTGATCAATACATCTTTTACACTAAAATCAATCAACTGTACACTTGCATTTTTCAAAACGTCCAGGCGCCCCTCTTCCGATTCCACTTCATCTAAACTTACCCGGGACACTTCCTTTTCTATAACTTTTTCTTCCTGTACTGGTGTGGGTGGGATGTTTTCATCAGCATTTGATCCACCTTCCTGGATGACCGCTTTATTTTTCAATGAAATTGATAAACTATCTGTATTTGTCAAAGATGACTGCATGACTACCACCGCACCATCAACTATTAAACGATTAAACATTGGCAGGTTTATATTAGCTACAATTTTTCCAAAACCCCTTTGCCCTTGCTGATCTTCATTTTCCGGTTGTGCAAGGTACTGGATATACAAAGTATCGTTTTGCGTATAAACTGCTAAACTATCACTGGAGCCATCATTGTAATAGGTAAAATCCATTTTATCCGATTGTTGCAAATTGCAGACAAGCATTTCCGCACGGGGAGCAATCACTTTTACAACTTTGAATGCAGTAAATGTTCCTTTTCGAACATTTCCCCAGTTACCCGGGCTATGATTTTTTTCAACTGTATATTCGCCTTTATTCACTTTGCTTCTTAAAGTCGCAGCTAATAAAAGAGGAACCGCAAAAACAGTTATCACTAAACCTATTAATATTTTATTACTTGTTTTCATGTCAATGTATTAGTTGTAGTATATTGCTTTTTAAATTTTTCAAATCCTTTGGCCAGGTCCTCTGGTTCAAGACCCAGCATATTCATGGTTCGGTAAACAGTTGGCAGTTCCTTTTCCATAAACTCCTTCTTTCTGTAGGCCACTGCACTTTTATATGCATGAGAAGTTATGAAATAACCAATTCCTCTTTTATCAGTTATAATTTCCTGTTGCTTTAAGAAATCATAGGTCCTCATAACTGTGTTGGGATTCACTTCCAGTTGAATGGCCAGTTCTCTGACACTTGGTACTTTATCATCAGGATTCCATTCTTTCAGCAAAACCTTTTCGCATATGTAATCCGCTATCTGCAGGTATATGGCCACTCCGTTATTATTAAATTGCATTTTATCAGATTGTATTTGAACAATGATTTTTACTACACTTGATTAAATTTCTTTTTCCTTTAACCTGTACCAGGTAGCTACCCAGAATACCGGAACCCACAAAAATTGAACAGCATATTTAATAATATCAACTACAGTTGGAGAAACGGAATAAAGAAAATAACTGTCCTGTACATTAGCATCCGCTCTTTTCACAGTAAATAGTTCCCAACTATCAGGCTCCATAAATCTGTCTATTTGTGTTATATAATAAACAAACAAAAACATCACAAGGGCGCCAACAACAGTTGTCACGATGAATGAATAACGGGAGAAATAAACCGATCCAAGTAAGTAAAGAGATTGTACGGCAAAATAAGCGTATAAAAAATATTTAAATACTGATCCAAAACCATCATTAGACCCATTCATTTCTGTGTAAATGGCACCAACCCTACTGTCCAAATATGTTAGTGCAATCGATTTAACCAAATAAAAACAAAGGCAATAAACGATGAAGAATAAAACGACTGAGAATAATATGGTACAAACCAATTTTTCCAAATGTGTTGCGGGAATGCCTAACCAATAGATCCCTTTATCTTTTCTTCCTAACATATTAAAAGACATACTGGCGAAAATGGCTCCTGCCAGGAATAATCCAAAAAGGAAAATAAAATAGGTTTCTTCTTCCTGGTAATTGGGTCCAGCTACAGTAATCCAGAAAGTAAACGCTAATGACAATAAACCCAAAAGTGCAAGGGTTGAAATGAGGTACAATCTTGAATTTTCATAAAATTGTTTGGCAATTAATTTACCAAGTCTTGAAAAGCTAAATGTTGGAGACATAAAATATAATTAGTTTGATCTTTTAATAATTCACTTTTTCGGCGGAGCGTTTGGTAAATGCTTCGGTCACAGCTTTACCATTTGTAACAACCGCTTTATACAGTAATTCCAGGTCCAGTTTTGTATCTTCTCCGTCAGGATTAGCACAAACAATGGCGTTACCTTGCAATGAAGGCTCCATATATAATGCATCCTTAACTTCTTCCTGGTCAAAAGATATTTTGAATTGAATTTTCCTGTTAATGGCATCTGTTGTCTGGTCGAATAGAATTTGTCCATCATCAATAATGGTAATTCGATCAATCAGGCTTTCGAGATCTTTCACCTGGTGTGTACTTATTATGATACATTTATTTTCATTCACTGCACCGGCTATCACTTTTCTAAATTTGCTTTTACTCATAATATCCAAACCATTGGTAGGTTCATCCATCAAAAGCAAATCAGTATTACAGGCAAGACCAAAACTTATCAGTACTTTTTTCTTTTGGCCATAACTCATACTCTGCAGTGTATTCTCAAGAGGAATATCAAACTCCTTTAAATATTCAGCGAATTGCTCATTACTGAAATTTGGATAGAAAGGTGCATTCAGCCTTACATATTTTTCAACTGACACATCAGGCAGGTAAAATTCCTCAGCAACCATAAATACACTCTGCAAAAAAGCAGGGTGTCTTTTCCCGGGCACAA
>CAMPGG010000344.1 GCA_946885335.1 uncultured Chitinophagaceae bacterium | reverse complement strand
TGCGTGTAGTATTTTTCACCCGTATGAATAAACGATAAGGTATTGCATGAATCAGCGCTTGAAAAATATAAAGTGTACACTTTTCCACCCGATGCATAAAAATGGATCTTACCCTGCGTAACACAATCATTCGCATTGGGTATAATGGTTTCATTGGCAGCTTGCATCAATGGCTCCAGTGATTTTTTATCTGTAACCCTTGTAGTTGAATAAAAACGATGGTCGCCGGGTTTATTGTAATATAAAATATAAGCACTGTCTGCTTCATGTATACCAGGCAACAGGTTCGATTTGTATGGCAGCTCTGTAGAAGCCTGTTGCGGAATATCCACCTGCTCCTGGGAGGTACAACTCAGAAAACTAATGCTGATTAAACAAAGTGCAATTTTTAAAATTGGAAAGGATCTCATGTCATTCTCTTTTGATTAAAAAAAACCGGCCATTAATGGGCCGGTTTTATTTTTTATATATATCGATTCGATTGAATTAATATGCTTTGGTCTGTGGATCAAAGTTCGTCCAGCCTTCCATCCAGTTGGTAGTTCCAAATGCACCACGATAATCAACTTTTGCAAAGAATGCATTCATACCGGTAAAATCGGCGCCTGTTAATGCAGGTGAACCTGCTTTTGGCAATGGATTAGGGTTGTTGGAATAAAACGGGCTGTTTAACTGAATATCATCGGCATTGGTGTAAGTAATGCTGCCTTCGCTTTCGGCCTTGGCTTTTACTTCGGCAGAGGTCATTACCGCACTCTTTGAAATAAAAGGATTGCCATTGGAGTGAACAAGGTTGTTCTTAAATTCTGAACCGCCATTTTTGTAGGCTGTAACCGTTCCATCCGATTCCATTGAAAATCCACCATCAGGATGTCCCATTAAAATTGAATTTCTCAAAACAAATTGAACACTTCTTCTCCAGCGATTGGTTAGGTTATGATTTTCCGCAGTACCTGCAGCATTATTTGGGCCGACAAAAGTAAAGTTGCTTAATTGCGGACGTGTATTTGGTGTTGCACTGCTACCCGAACCATCATTATCCGCTTCAATACCATTACCGGCATCACCGGCATCAACAAAATCAGGTTTACGAACGGAATATGCAAATTGAATTTTACCGGTATAACCATAATCAAAGTCAAAGTCATCATCCGCTGTTGCCAATGCAACCAAATTTTTTGCATTCACTGTTCCACCAAAAAACTCGTAAGCATCATCGTTACCAAAAGATACCTGGATGTTTTCGATGATGGTTCCAGAACCTACTCCACCTAATGTTAATCCATTGATCTCGGAACCAGGCTCCGCAGCTACACCTGCATATTCAATCCGTACAAAACGCAGAATGCCGCTTTCATCATTGGGATCCGTGCCACCGTATTGACGACCCACTCCACCCTCAATGGTTGGTGCCGGATCCAAAGGCCTGTTGGTAGGTGCCTTGCCTAATAATATTATTCCACCCCAATCACCTGGTGCTCTTTGACCCGCTGGTTTCCCGCTGGTGAAAACGATCGGGTTGTTTGCTTTACCATCCGCAATTAATTTAGCGCCTCTTTCAATGATCAATGCACCTTTTTCAGTGATATCACTCTTGATCACCGAACCAGCTTCAAATGTTAGCGTAGCGCCTTCGGTTACATACACATAACCTTTTAACGTATACACATCTTTTGGATAATACCTTGTGCTGGTAATAATACCGGTGATCGTTTTACCGACGGTGGTGCCCCCACCGTTATCAATTACTTCGCCTTCATCAAAGTTTACCTTTACACAAGCGGTCATACTGAACAAACCGAGGGTAATCAATGACCCGAAAAGGATCTTCTTCATGTTATTTGGTTTTAAATTTTTTAAAGCTTTTGACATTATTTTTATTTTAAACTGAAATTATAATTGAACCCGATGCTGATTGTAGAACCTGGTTTGTAACTGTTGAATAACCGGTCTGTACCTTCTTTATAAGATTTTTTTGAATCAACATTCTCATAGAAATAAAAACTTTCGCCCAGCATGTCGGACCAGGTGAGTTTTATTTCACCTTTATCATTCATGATTTTTTTGGCTATCTGAAAATCAACCAGGTTGCGGGAACGTTCATATACATCCGGTATACCACCTACGCCGATTTCGTATGCACCAACTAAACTGAGTCGCTGACCGATCCTGTTGTACAACAATGAACCGTTCCAGCCTTTATTATTGTATTGCAATCCAGCATTGACCAGGTATGGAGACTGACCCTGCAATGGTCTTTCAATTGAATTGGACCCACCCAGTTTAACTTCTGACTGGCTAACCGTCAGGTTTCCAAAGAAATCAAAATGTTCCATAGCCGCTCCCAGGAAGGATAGACTTTTACGAACTTCCAGTTCGCCACCAATGGTGTATGCCTTTTCTGCATTCTGGTAAGAATATATTCTGCGTGTTGGCACACTCTGCCCGTCAATACGCAGTTCAATAGGATCATTAAATTGCTTATAAAAGAACCCGATTGAAATACCTTCTCCGCCTTTTGGATAAATTTCATATCGAACATCGCCATTTAAGATACCGCCCATCTGCAATTGCGGGTTACCCACTACACCATAATTTTGCTGATAGTCAAAGAATGGGAAAGGAGCAATTTCCCTGAATTCAGGGCGACTAACGGTGCGGCTAGCCGAAATACGGATATTCTGTTTGCGGTTAGGCGACAAGGTTAAATTAACGGAAGGAAGAAAATCCCATTCCTCTGTCAGCACATTCACTCTTTTAGCCGTATTATCTTTTGTGGTCAGGAATTGCTGGAAATTCTCCGCTCTAAGACCCCAGATCAACCGAACTTTTTCTCCGAATTTATTATCGAACATGCCATACATGCCATTCACAATAGAAACTCCAAAATACTTATCCTGGTTATTGGTGAATTCATCGATCACAAATCCATTGGGACCGATATTTGAACTGGCATAGATCTGATCGTATGCTGATGATCCTTTTGATTGGTCAAACTGGTTAGTAGCGGGAACATACCTGAATACCCGGCTTTGAAAATTACGTATACGGATCAACGTTGATCCACCGGTTTTGAAACTTTGCTTTTCGCCTCCCAGTGTAAATGGAAATTCCAGGCTTCCGTTTGCACCATAACTGTAATCCTGCAGGTCGCTGTAAAAACGGCGTGAATCATCATCATTCACTTCAAAAGGCGTTGCAGATCCTATGCGACGGAAAAATGCAGATGTTCTCAGGTCCGGTTGCTTTTTCCAGTTAACAGAAACATTACCATTCCAGTTGAATTTAATGCCGCCTGCTGTAAGCTGGTGTTCACCTTCTAACTGGCCGCTGTATAATGACCGTTGATTTAAAAATGAAGAACGGAAATCGATTTCCTGTTGCCTGTCAAGCGAAAAACCTGTTCTTGTATAATAATTATCTTCAAATAACTGGTTGAATAAATTTTTAAAGGAAATTTTATGCTTGCCTTTTACATAAGCGAAATTGGCTAAGGCTCCTGCATTTACTGAATAAATATTCAGGTCGTCAAAATAATTCTCCAGCAATCCATCTTCTTCGTTAATGGCTCTTTCAACCTGGTATTTTAATTGTGAACGGCGATAGATCAATGATATAACCGAACCAAATTTTCCACCTTTTTCAAATTGCTTTGCATTGCCCCAGGTAATATTATAGGTCTG
>CAMPGG010000343.1 GCA_946885335.1 uncultured Chitinophagaceae bacterium | reverse complement strand
ATCCATATCGCTTTATAATTAGGTTTACATTAAAGGAAAGATGCAGGCATTCTCTGCTAATTAGAAATTGATCCACTAAAATACTTTCATCATGAAAAAGAACATAGGTAACACAGACAGGATTATACGCATGGTATTGGCTGTCATTTTTGTTTTGTTGTGGTTTCAGAACCTGGTAACCGGGACAGCAGCGATTATTCTATTGATCCTGGCAGGCATTTTTATTTTAACCAGTTTTTTTGGTTTTTGCCCGCTGTACAAATTGTTTAATGTAAGTACCTGGACAGGCCGAAAAGCTGTTTAACTTTTTAAAGGAGTTGAAAAGATCTATATTAGAGCAGGCATTAATTATTTGCCGGGTTTTTAAATATTCAAAATGAAGATAAATAAGGAATGGCATTTAAAGCATTTAATGCCAAGAAATCCAACTATGGATGAACGTATTGCCTGGCATATTGAACATGCAAAGAATTGCTATTGCAGGGATATCCCACCAAAATTAAAAGAGGAGATCGCGAAAAGAAATAAAAAAATGCCTTAATACACCAGCATTTTTATCTTTAACAAGGGCATTGATATTCTTTAATAATTCTCCTGCTTAAATTTGTTTCACCTCCACTTCTATTAACTGAACTGTTGATATTATTCCATTTGCCTTTCCGTATTTCTCAAATTTCTATCATTCATACTATTGACCACCATCATTGATTTAGGTTTGTAGCTAATTTAATTTGGGTATGGTTAGCAGCCACCATTTTAAATCAACAATAAACCTTTTTATATGAAAAAGCTGGTCATGGCAATATTCACTGTTTTAATATTAAGCAACAGTTGGATGTATGCCCAGGAAGATACGGTTATTACATTACCTGAAATTACGGTTACGGGTAGTGCAAAAGTCAGTAACGATTTAAACAAAGCTTTCAAAAAAGCATTTCCAGATGCAGAAGAATTAAGATGGTACAAACAAAACAAGGATTACCTGGCTAAGTTTATTAAGGACGATGTAAATCATAATTCACTGTTTAAAAAGAATGGCTTTTTAAAATATGATATCAGTTTCGGTTATGAAAAAAATTTACCTGGCGATGTGTTGAAAATGGTTCAAGACGCTTACCAGGACTTCAACATTACCAGGGCTATAAATGTAAAATCGGCTGGCAGGGATATTTGGGTGGTTAATCTTGAAGGAATGAGAAACTATGTAATTGTGAGGGTGGAAGACGAGGAACTGGAAGAAGTCAGAAGAATGGATAAATCCAGGTAATAAATTTATTAGATCAATTGAATGAGGTTTCCTTTTCTTTTGGATGACCGGTTTTTGTCAATGCCTGTATAATTTATTATGCGGGCATTGTTATGTAAGTTTATACCAATTTGTTTTAACTCCATATTGAAAGTGTATGGATTCATTAACGCATATAGCTCTTGGAGCCTGCATCGGTGAAGCTTTTTTTGAGAAAGGTTTTGGAAAAAAAGCTATGATATGGGGTGCCCTGGCTCAAAGTATTCCTGATATTGATTTCATTGCATCTGCCTGGTTAACTACATCCGAAAATTTACTGGCTCACAGGGGATTCACTCATTCCATTTTATTTGCATTGCTGATTATTCCCATTTTTGCTTTGGTCGCTGATAAAATTCACAAACCGCATAATATACCATTCAGGACCTGGCTCTTATTTTTTGCAACGGAAATTTTTCTTCATTTGTTTATTGATGCTTTTAACAATTATGGTATTGGTTGGTTTGAACCATTTTCGCATGGCAGGTATTCTTTTAATATAATTTATGTTGCCGATCCTTTTTTCTCATTTTGGCCGGGATTGGCATTTTTGATGCTGGTCTTATTACATAGATTCCATCCCCAACGTAGTTTCTGGTGGAAGTTCGGTGTAGTAATTCCCTTTATATATCTTGGTTATTGCACAATGAATAAGCTGCAAATTGATAAAGATGTTAAGGAAATTTTTGTTCAACAGGATATTCCACATTCAAGATATTTTACAACTCCAGCTCCATTGCAAAACTGGTTATGGTATGTTGTGGCAGGTAATGATACAGGTTATTATGTTGGATTCAGGTCTGTATTCGACAGTAAAAAACAAATTGATTTTGAATATTTCCCCCGCAACGATTCATTATTAAAAAGTGTAGCCGATCATGAGAATGTTCAAAAACTAATCAGGTTCTCACAACAATTTTATACAGTTGAAATGCGCAATGATACCTTGCTTTTCAATGATCTCCGGTTTGGACAAATCATTGGTTGGAAAGATCCCACCGAAAAATTTGTTTTCCATTATTTTTTGCAACACCCGGATGATAATACTTTAGTGGTGCAGAGAGGCCGTTTTGCCAGGTGGGACATAGATGCTGCAAAGGCATTATGGACACGGATAAAAGGGAACTAAGTGCGTTGCTTAAAATAGAAAGTAAACAGGAAAATAACCATACGGATAAATTGATAGGAAAACCATCGTATAAATTGTTTGAATATATTGTTTGTTTTGGCATGTACTTCAGCACTCACACACATGCATTCATCAGCAATGATCGATTCTAATTTTTGCCTGACCTTTTTTACAAAACCAGGGTTTACAACATCTACATTCAATTCTATACTTGCATAGGTGCTGATGCTGTTTATATTGTATGATCCAATCGTCATCCATTCATCATCACAAATTGCCAGTTTTGAATGTAAAATGTTTGTCTGGTATTCATGCAACTCTATACCATTTCTTAATAACCAGTCATAAAGCCATCTCTCTGCTGGTTTTGTTAATATAACATCCGAACGACCGGCAGTGATCACCCTGATATTCACGCCTCTTTTTACAGCTTGCGACATTTTTTTACGCAAGTTGATATCCGGTAAAAAATAACTGCAAAAAATGAGAACATATGATTGGGCATGATCAATCATTTGAACATAGGTTTGGGAAATCTCGTTCTTCCTGCGCACCCAGTCATTCTCCCGCATCCTTACTGCTGATAGGTTTTCGGGAGAAAGGGTGAATTGAATAGTTTCTTTTTCGCAGGCTTGTTGCTGCATTTTTTTTGGATAACCTTTCCAACTCTTCCAGCAAAGCAAGCAGATCTCTTTTGCAATTTCTCCTTCGGTATACAAAGCAAAATCAAGCCAGGCCGGTTCACCCGGCAGATCGTTATAGCGATTGGCAATATTGACACCACCGATCAAAGCACACTTTGAATCGAACACCGCTATTTTATGGTGCATGCGGCGACCGAAATAAAAATATTTGCTTTTAAACAAAGGCTCAAAAAAACGGAATTGAATGCCGGCTTCCCGCATATCATCTATAAAAGACTGTGACATTACCTGCGAAGCGTATCCATCAGCCATTAAGTAAACATCAACCTTTCTTTTTGCTGCATTTTTCAGGGCATCAGCTACCAGGTTCCCCGTTTCATCATCATCAAAAATATAGCTCTGGATATGGATGATAATTTTTGCATCATCAATCAATTGAACCAGTTTATCAAAATACTGTTTACCACTCCTGATTAAACTAACCTGGTTATACTGTGTAAATGCATCTGTATTTGCCAAAGCTTTCGAAGCCATATGTAGAACCAATTTACTGTTTCATAAGATATTTCTTTCCAGCAAAATAATTGCATGTGTAGCTTTTTTATTTTAAGAATAGGAGAGTATGATGA
>CAMPGG010000342.1 GCA_946885335.1 uncultured Chitinophagaceae bacterium | reverse complement strand
TGGTAATGGCCATCGGTGCTTTTTCGCTTTATTTGTTAAGTGGAAAACAAAAATGATTAGTTAGGAATAACTAAATAAGAAATGGTGAACTATTACAAGAAAATGAAGGCACTATACGTATATCATCTGCAATTGGTAAAGGTTGCCTGTTAACTGCAAAATTTAGATACCTGTTATCTTATCCCAGGCACTGCAGACTCCATTTTAATATGGTTACTGCTCGTGGTGCGAAGTTTTCGTTTCACTGAAGCATTGCAATTTAAAGTAAACCATCTGCGAAAGAAAAAATCCTTTAAATTGAAGCAACCAAAATTAAAATTACAAATATGGGAAAAGCAAGAATGGAAGCTTTTACAGATGGCGTACTGGCAATTATTATAACCATCATGGTATTGGAAATGAAAATACCGCATGGTAGCGAGTTAAGTTCCTTAAAACCTTTGTTCCCTGTACTTATAAGTTATGTCCTAAGTTTTATTTATCTGGGAATCTACTGGAATAATCATCATCACCTTATGCACGCCGTTAAACATATTAATGGAAGGGTTTTATGGTCCAATCTTCATTTGCTTTTCTGGTTATCGCTGATACCTTTTGTTACCGGATGGATGGGAGAAAACAATTTTGATACAATACCAGTTGGCTTATATGGGATAGTCATGCTGATGTGTGCATTTGCCTATTATATTCTTCTTCATTCACTAACTACACTTCATGGCAAGGATGCCCTGATTACCAGGGCAGTGGGAAATGATCGCAAAGGAAAAATGTCAATCGTACTTTATTTTGGAGGCATCATTTTTAGTTTTATACACCCTTATTTAGGTTTGTTGTTATATATCATAGTAGCAGGGATTTGGTTTATTCCTGATCAACGATTTGAGAAAAAGGAATATACGGCATGAGTTACTGACCGGCTTTGAAAACAAATTTTAAGTATTGTTCTCATATCAATCATCATTTATCGAACTACTTCTGTCAAAGCGGGGATTGACCACGTTGTTCAACCTTGAACCAAAGCGGTAACTGATACCCATAGACGAATAATAATTATATCCCGAGGCCAGTTGCCTGCGCCTGGCCAGCACTTCTTCCGGCGAAGCATTTCCCTTAACCAAAAAAACCTGGTCACGGGTGATTCCGCCAAAGGCCATGATAAATACGGACAGGCCGCCGGTGACCCTGACATTGGCATAGAGATCCACACCGAGGTTAAAAAATGACCAGTCATGAAAATAATTATGGTATGATAACCCGGCATAGGTCATCCCCCATTTCTGGTTCAGTGAAAGATAAGCGGTTGCCTTGTGGCCGTACAGGACCTCCTTTGTTTTATTATAAATCGTGGAATCATAATAATGATTCTTTCTTACCGTAAGTCCATAGCTGAGTGTAAAGAGTTTATTATTGACCTGTTTATAGGGAAAAATATTGTATTCCACGGCCGGGCTCAGGAAGAGCCTGCTTTTACTGTTGGAAAAACTATTCTGGCTTAACTTAACTTCCCATGCCCAGCTCCAGTGCTGACTGATGCTTTTTACCAGGTAATGGTTAAAGGACCAGTTATGGTTATTGACTACAAACTGTTCGGCAGTACCGTTGTCTTCATATTCAAAGACGGCTTTGTTGCGGCTATAATATAAACCCATACCTATTTTAATATCATCTGTAATGCGGTTGGCGGAAAAGTTACCACTGTAGCTTGTATTTTTATAATTCGCATCAGCATTCATATTGCCATTCACCCCTATCCGCATTACCCAGGCACGCCAGGGATCTGTGGTAACACTATCTGCAGACAATTCTTTCCCTTCGGTTTCTTCCGCCTTTAAACCTATCGTTATATTTTTTACAGCAGTTGTTTTTGCAATAAAAGGAACCAAACCTGTTTTAAGGTATTGGAGCAGCAGATCCCTGTGTTCAACTTCCGTAGCATTGGGATTGATATTGAACCTGAGCGTATCTGCCATATTCTTAAATGCATGCTGTCCAAAAAAAATAAGCTGGTATTGGGAGCCCCCGTTACCGGCAGGCTGGTTGGTTACCAGCACATGCAGATCAGCAGCTTTATTGTCCAGTAAAAAATCAACAATATTTATTTCAGACCGGATAAACTGCATATCGCACCAGGTTCCGCTGCAATCAATAAACACTTTGAGTTTAGACAAAACAGGTTGCTGGCAGAATACCAGGGATGGAATGAACAGCCCGATAATAAAAATGAACAACCTGATTTTCAACATAAAAAATTCCTTTCACCTAAAGTAGTCAACTTCCACCTTAAAGTCCCGGATCTACCGATCAAATGAATGTAAACGATTGTAAATTCTTGTTGCTGGATATCTGGTCCCCAAAATATTTCAAGGATTTAGCAGACCAGATGAAGTTCCTGGAACCATAAACTATTTAGGATCATCAATCATCCTGGCGTCTACATTATAGTTTCCTATTTCTGTTGCATCATCGCGCAGCATGCGGAGTTGCAAACTTTTTGCATCCGCTTTTACTTTTATCAGCGTTCTTTTCCCATCGGCAGGTCCACCACCAATTATAATGGGATAATTGTGTGTTCCTGATACAGGTGGATGGATGCCATATTTATGGGTATGTCCTG
The DNA here is from genome assembly GCA_946885335.1 of uncultured Chitinophagaceae bacterium. Next base: position 1,089 of record CAMPGG010000342.1, on the reverse strand, counting down.
AAATGACCATATCCACTTTATACTTATCAAACAGCGGGGAGAACAGTTTACGCACATGCGTACTTCCATGCCAATCTCCTGAATAAAAAGGAGGTATATGCATCATCACCACCCGGTACTTTGCTTTTTTATATGTATCCGTCTGCATTTGCTTTTCCAGCCATAAAGCCTGTTGTTCCCGGTAGTTATCAAAATCAACGATACCTGCATATACCGGATGATCATCTTCTTTATCTTCACCCGTATCAAGTGCAATGGCAAATACCGGCCCCCATTTATAAGAAAAATATTGCCCTCCGGGGTTGGTAAAATAATCTTTCAGATTCCGTGCGAACTTACCTCTTGTCTCATGGTTACCCCTAACAAACAGCATGGGTTTTACGGAAGCAAAACAGGCAGTACATGGGGTTAATAAATGGTCGATGATCTGTTTTTCGTCTGTTTGATAATCAAACATATCTCCATTAAGAAAAACATAATCATAGGGTTCTTCTTTATTCAATTTGAGTAGTTCTGCATAAGACTTAGGGCGGTCATGAATATCATTGAGAACCAACCACCTTACTTCCGTTGCAGCAGGATTGATGGTTGAAAAGGAATAGGCTGGTGTATTAATGGTTTTACCATAAGTCAGTTTATATGGTTGAAACTCTACGATCTCTTTGGATACGACTCTGTATTGGTATTGCCTGCCTGGAACCAGTCCTTCTATAACGACTTCATTTACCCTGTTGTTGGCATCTACCAGGCCATCTGTTACGGCATGAATTTTCTTATTCATGACGCCGCCTTCTCCATATTCTACCCAGCTGTAGGATGGTTTACCTGTGATCCAGCGGATACTGATTTGATTGGCATTCAAAGCCTGTAAGTAAGGTTGTGTGAGAAAACAATGCTCATCCTCAGACCCCGGGAGCATTCTATCTCCCTTGTTTGCTAATACAGATAAGGGAGAAAGACTGAGCGATCCCAAAGCAGTTACTTTAGTAAGAATATCCAGGAAGTTTCTGCGGTTAACCAATTTCTTTTTTGTTTCAGGCATTAGTTAGTTTTAAGTTTAAAATAAAAATCTACCCCTTTAGATCCAGG
>CAMPGG010000341.1 GCA_946885335.1 uncultured Chitinophagaceae bacterium | reverse complement strand
TTATCATTTGGGACAGATCGTTGTGATCAGGAAAATATTATTGCAAACCAGCAATACACAATAATGGAGATTAGAAATTTATAATCTTCATGCAATTAATCAAAGATTATGTTGGCTGGAAAAACGCAATGTGGCTATCTTACAATAGTAACAGTTCCTCTTTTTTGTTCCGTTTCTCCACCAGCTAACTGGTAACTGCATACCCATACAAAAACACTGCTTTCCTGCTGAAGTCCTTTATAATTTCCATCCCAACCAGTACCAGGTGTAGTTGACCGGAACACCGTTTGTCCCCACCTGTTAAACACCTGGAAATGAAAATATTTTATTTCGCCAAAGAGGTAAGGTGTAAAAACATCATTCAATCCATCGTTATTTGGAGTAAATGCAGTAGGAACATATAAGCCCAGCATGCAATCTTTTAAAGCAATCGTAATACTATCCGTGCCCGTACAATTGTTTTCGTCGGTAACCTGCAACCAATAATTACCCGGCTGTTGAATGTTAATGGAAGTTTGTGCAGAACCGGTGTTCCACAAATAATGTTTAAATATTTTATCGGTTTGGATGAGCAGGTTTCCATAAGAACATATAGTGGTATCAGGGCCTAAAAATTTTGCCGGCGGTGCTACGGCCAATGGAATAAATGTAGTGTCTGATGCCCGGCAACCATTGGCATCAGTTACCGTTAGCCAATAAGTTCCGGGCGTATGCACAATAATACTTTTGCTTGAAGCGCTTGTACTCCAGTTATATCCGGCATAACTTCCATTTGTACTTAGGGTTCTTGGCTGACCAATACAAATAATTGAGTCGGCTCCTAGGTCAGGTTTTGGTAGGTTATAAAGATTCATCAACTGCAAAGTATCAGTTGAAATACAGCCATCGGTTGTAGTTGCTTTTATGGCATAATTACCTGGTTTATTAATATTGATCTTTTGTTGCTGATCCCCGGTGCTCCATTCATAAACCTGGAATGCCGATCCGGCATCAAGCACCAGTGTTTCATTTTGGCAAATAGAAGTATCAGCACCCAGGTAAATAGCAGGAGATTTTTTGACTATTACCTGCAAAGTATCATAAGTGAAACAGCCTGGCATTTTTTCGGCAGTAATAAAATAAGTGGCACTCACCTGAGGGTTAACTATGATCTCCCTGTTCATTATTTTATCAGCATCCATATCGGATGACCATGTGTAATTTATAAAACCGACAGGTGCATTCAGCATTAAAGTATCATTATTGCATTTAACCCGGTCCTGCCCAATGCTGATTGGGACAAACTGATAATCCATTACCTGAATGGTATCATTATATGTTGTTCCGCATTTGTTTAATGTACTGAGATAGTACAGTCCGGGTTTGGTAACCATAAAAATTGAATCTGTGGATCCATCCTGCCATTTATACGATTTAAAGCCAGCACCAGCATTCAATTGGATTTTATTGCCAGGACAAATCGTTGTATCCGGTCCCAGTTCCAACGCATAGCGGGTTGATATAACTTCAATATAAACAGAATCTTCCCGCATAATACAACCCATCAGGCTTCCCTGGATAAACCCTTTTCCCGGTTTGTCGAAATAAAAAGCGTAAGTAGTATCTGTTAATTGAATAACCTGCTTAACCCAATTTGTATCATAAACCAAGGGAACCAGGCTTCCGCATTCTTTATTTTTTTGGATGGTAATGATCACCGTTGTGCCCGGGCAAACAATGGTTTCGCTGGCTTTTATTTTCAATAAATCACAATGAGAAATGAGCTGGCAAGCCGGTTCTGTATAGGGCTGAAAATTAAATGTTTCTATCTTCTTTGGCCGGCTGATTTTAAACACATCCTTTTGAATGGATTGTATTTCACTGGTCACACGTTCAAAATCAAAATACCACAAAGAAGTGGCAGTATCTTTAATACCCATGCAAATGGATGCTGTATCTGAACTATGCATCCGGTAATAATCTATGCGGGAACCATCTATGCCTAGCTTGGTACTATCGCCCATCATTTTTATGTTTAATGATCCACCATCCGGTAGTTGGAGGCTTCGTGGTTCATATGGCAAACCTTCATTATAATGCAGTCTTTTTCGCTGGTGATAGATCTGTCCATTCTTAAATACAGAAACATGCGCATCCCCAGAATAACTATCAATAAATTTTAGCATTGTAAAGACTCCACTCCCATCAGGGAACAGGCTGATTTTGGTATTATAACTGTTGCTTTCTATCCTGTTTTTAAAACCATAAGCTTTTACAAAATCAAAGTTTTCATCCAGTTCAATAATACCCGCATGAAAAAGATCGACAGTACCTGTGTGTATAGGATATTCAAAATAACCGGTAGTGGGTCCGCTCAAAAGGTAATGCCCATTGTTTTGCTTCACCACTTCGAATGTATTATATAAGCGAGGTGAATATAGGTCCCCCGTTTGGGTAATTGATTTTTTGAATAAAGTGTCGCCGCTTGTTTTATTGATTGATGTTACACTGATATTACTGTTATTGTAATACCCATTTTCCAATTGAAATAATAACAGGTTACCGGTATTAATGACTATACCAAAAGCCCTGTCACTATTATAACTGCTATATGCGTTACTCCAGATAATTTCACCATTTGCCGGATCAATCTTTGTAAGCGTATTCATACTACCCCAGTGATAACCTGCAAAATATAATTCGCCAGTTGCCGGATCTTCTTCCAGGTCTCTTAAAACAAAATAATCCCCACTGCCGTTAAATCCTTGCCAGAACCTGGATTCATAAGTTTTAAACCAAATCATATTTCCATTATGATCCAACTTCATTAATACAAAATCATCATTACCTGAAATAGCATTAGCAGTTCGTCCGGCTAATAAAATATTACCGTTACGTAACTCAATTGATCGGAATAAATTTAAAAAATCATATTCAAGATGGATTATGCTATCATATAATTTGGCCCAGATAACATTCCCTTCTAAATCAGTTTTCATGCAAAATCCAGCGCTGGTAAGAGGTCTTTTTGCATAATCTGCGGCTTCGCCAGATAATATAACATTGCCATCAGCAGTCAGGATAGGATCACCTGTAAAGAAGATCAATGAATCCTGTTTCAAAAAATCTCTTCCTGAAATGGTATAACAAATTTCACTTAATAGTTTTGGCTGATTAATTTCGGTTTTGCCGGGAGAACGATGAATATTTTGTAACCTGCTTTGATTGGTGCTTAATAGTGTTGGTCCTTTAAATATATTACTAATAACTTCCTGGTTGCTTTTCAGATTTGGGTTGATGTTTTTTTGAATATCCCTAAGTCGTTGTAAAGAATCCAATACACTTGCATTGAGTGGATTAACAGTTGTACTTTGAAATTTCCTGTTGGTAGGCTGTTGTGCATAGAGCTGTTCTGCATGAAATAAAAAACATGAATGAAGCAGCAAACAAAGAAGGATAAACGATTTGAACGGTGGCATGTAAACCAAATATAATACCCAAAAGTGAAATATTATAGTTTTCTGCGCATAATGAATAGGGTTAAAAAGACCTTTCTTATTTTTATATTGACCATGTTGGTTATTGGTATTCATTTAAATACCAATGCAACCTTAATGAATTCAGTTATATTCGGATCGAAAAGCAAATACTTAGTATGCATAGGATAAAATTCATTTTAATCATTTCATTTCTCATAGCGCTTTCCACTACCGGATCTGCACAAAAAAATATTTCTAAAATCGCTTTTGGTTCCTG
>CAMPGG010000340.1 GCA_946885335.1 uncultured Chitinophagaceae bacterium | reverse complement strand
GAAATAATCCAATGTTAATTATTCCCCAAAGTAAATACAACATAGTCTATTTTTATTCGGTTTCAAAAACTTGAAGGAGGATTAACTTTTATTCATTGTTTGGTTCATAGTAAAGGATTACTGCACCACCACTGAAGGTTTTTGTCCTGGTAAGTTTAAGCATGGTTCTGTCGCTTATATCTTCAAATAATGGTAAGCCTTTTCCAGCAATAACTGGGTGAACACAAAGTTGCAATTCATCAAGCAGGTTAAGTTTCATCAATTGTATAATTAAACTCCGGCTGCCTGCAAAAATGTTTTTACTCCCCTCATTGCGGAATTGTTTGAGTGTTATAACTTTTTCTTTAAGCGATTGATTTGACAATTCAGCGCTATCCCAATCTACCTTTGTCAGCGTATGCGAAAAAACAATTTTTGGAATTTTATTTATAGCTATAGCAAAGTCGTCCATTGATTTTTCACCTGAAGGATTTTTTACCAGCGTTCGCCAGTATTCCATCAATTGATATGTTATCCGGCCATAAAGAATAGTATTAGCGTCGTTTAACAAATCTGTATAATGCTGGTGTATTTCCTCATCAGGCAGTATAGCCGTATGATCGCAAAATCCGTCAATGGTCATATTGATTGCTCCAATGATTTTTTTCATAGCTATTTATAATTGACATGATGCGTGGCCCGCAATTATTTTTCATGACATTTTTTGATTCAAATATTTCATTGCATTAACCATTTCAAATTCAAAAACTTCTCTTAAAGAACTCACATAAAAATGCGGTATGCGCAGCAATAATAAATTAAACCTCATTTGCTACCCTTGCAAACTTATTTCTGTACTCAATGGGAGTGAGTCCTGTAATCTTTTTAAAAATATCCCTGAATGCTTTTGTGTCTGTATATCCAACTTCAAACATTATTTCATTTACATTTTTTCTTGATGCTTCAAAAAATTTTTTGGCAGCTTCTATTCTCACTCTCTGTATATACTCTATCGGTGTATTGTTGGTAGCCTGTTTAAATCTTCTTTCAAAAGTTCTGCGACCTGTGTTAATTAAATTTGCCAAATTGTCTATAGGAATTTTATCACAGTAGTGTTTTTCAATATAATCCTGCACATTTTGAATTTCAGTATCCACATGATTTCTTTGACCCCTGAATATTGCGAACTGGGATTGGCTGTCTCTTCCAATATCTAACGCGAAATATTTTGAAAGCATGACGGCAGTTTCTCTGTCAGAAAATTTTTCAACCAGGTATAATATTAAATTCCATAAGCTGTTTGCACCACCACTGCTGTAAATATTTCCGTGTTCTGTAATGATTGCACCATCTTCTACTTCCACATCAGGATATCGCTCTTTAAATTCATTAATATATGCCCAATGTGTAGAGCATTTTTTACCATTGAGTAAACCCGTTTCAGCCAACAGGAAAGCACCGATACATAAACTGGCAAGACTTGCGCCGTTTTCATGTAACTTTTTAAAATAAGGTATCGCTTCTAAATTCGCTTGCACTCCTTTGTTGGTATCGCCAAATGTTGGTGGTATAAAAAGTAAGTCGGTTTTAATCACATCTTTTAATAACCTGTTGGTTTTTACAGTGTACTCGCCATTGTTTGCATGCACATATTCATTTAAGCCAACGTACTCTACCTCAAAAGCTGGTTTTTTGCCAAATGCAGTTAAAAATTCATTGGCTGTTTGAAAGCTTCTAAAGGGTGGGGTAACAGCTTCAATTACCCCATGTTCAGGTACAAAAACGGAAACTAACATTGGTTAAGTTTTAAACTACAAGATAAAATAGGTTTGTCATAATTCACCCCTATAGTTGTCATTTTCACTACAGGCCTGGTTGTTTATCCTGATTTAATTTTGAATAATAAAATCTAACAATCAAAAAAATAATAATAATGGAACAAAAAAGAATTACGATTAACGCAACAGTAAATGCTCCAGTAGCAAAAGTTTGGAAAGCCTGGAATACACCGGCCGATATTATGCAATGGAATACGGCTGACCCGGGTTGGCATTGCCCGGCTAGTGAAAACAACCTGGTCGTTGGTGGTAAGTTTAATAACAGGATGGAAGCAAGAGATGGCAGTTTTGGTTTCGACTTTGAAGGTGTTTATGATAAGGTTGATTTACATAAAGAAATTTCTTACACCATGCCTGATGGAAGAAAGGCTACTACTTTGTTTACCGATCAAAATGACAAAACCAAAATAGAAACCACGTTTGATGCCGAATCAGAAAACGATCCTGAATTTCAAAAGCAGGGATGGCAGGCTATTATGGACAACTTTGTTAAATATGTTGAATCAAAAAATTAATCAACAGTAAATATTGCACAATGAAAAAGAATAAAATAATTTTTTGGGCGGCAACAATCATCTTAATACTCTGGGAAGGTTTAATGCCACTTGGCACCGTACTGTTTGCACCAGAATATGCCAATGCAGGTACAAAACCTTTGGGATACCCGGATTACTTTGCCTATGCATTGATCACCTGTAAAGCGCTGGGCGTTTTAGCTATTTCTTATCCTGGAACACCACGCAAACTAAAGGAATGGGCATATGCAGGGCTGACTTTTAATTTGATCTTTGCTTTCATCAGTCATGCATGGGTGGATAAAAATATTGGGTTTATGCTGATGCCGCTTGTAGTACTGGGAATTCTTGCCGTTTCTTATGTTTATAACAATAAAATTCATTGGCGGGAACAGGAAGTTAAACAACCTGTAAATTCCAGGTCTTTAGTCGTGAATCTTTAGCGGGCATGCAATTCAACAGCAGCAAGATAAAAGACAGGGTAAGAAGTAAACATTCATTAATCACTATATAAATTAAATGAGAATGACAAACAATTCAGTTTCATTACACCGGGTCATTAAGGCAAGCCCGGAAAAAGTATTCAGGGCATTTGCAGATCCAGTTGCACATTCAACCTGGCTGCCTCCTTATGGCTTTATATGCACCATACAGCAAATGGATTTTAAGGTGGGTGGTAAGTTTAAAATGACCTTTATTAATTTCAGTACAGGAAATGGACATTCATTTGGCGGAGAATATCTTGAAATAAAACCCAATGAGTATATTAAATACAGCGATAAGTTCGACGACCCGAACTTACCTGGAGAAATGACAACTTCCGTTTGGCTGAATAAGGTTTCATTGGGCACCGAACTTAAAGTGGTTCAAGAGGGAATTCCGGATGTAATACCAACCGAAATGTGTTATTTAGGCTGGCAGGAAACGCTGGAGAAATTAATAAAACTTGTAGAGCCTGAAATTCCTGATGCTTAAGTCGCCTGCTTTGGTTGAGCAAAATTATACTAAATTAAAAAGTGCCATATTCATTACATTTCCCGGGAATTGTAAAAAGGCGCTTACATTTTACCAGGCCTGCTTTGGTGGCAAATTGCAATTTGAAATTTTTGAAAATAAATTCCGGGGATTTACTGAAATGCTGGTCATCAGCGGATCGCTGGTTTCTGACAGGATAATTATTCACGGCTCGGACCTGGTACACAATGAAGGAAGAAAACTCGGGAATTACATGTCAGTTTTTCTGCATTGCAAAAGTATTAAGGATAGAAAAGTGCTTATCGAAAAACTGCAGCCCGGTAAAAAAAATCTTTTTATGAAGCATCCCGATGAGCAAAAACTTGTGGAACTAACGGATGCTTTTGATGTAAGGTGGATATTAAGTATTTAGCTGCAATAAATATTTGCCA
>CAMPGG010000339.1 GCA_946885335.1 uncultured Chitinophagaceae bacterium | reverse complement strand
TTTACAAAAATTATTTTCTTGGGTGATTTACCTTCTACCCATTTTTGTACAACCTCATTAGCCAGTACCATGGTTTCCACTTCCGATGGAGAAGCATCCAAAGAAATAACCATGGTTGTTCTTAGTTTACCATTGATACTGATAGGATATTCTTTAGTGCTTTCAACCAAATATTTTTGCTCCCATGCGGGCCAGGACATATCTAATACCGTTGTCTCTGTAAGAGTTGCATCACCTAGCTTTACATGTTGATACAATTCTTCCGCGATGTGCGGAGCATAAGGCGTAAGCAACACCAATAATGGCAAAAGAATTTCCTTTTTATGACATTTTAATTCGCCCAACTCATTTACTGCGATCATAAAAGTGCTGACCGCCGTATTAAAAGAAAATCGTTCAGTGTCTTCTTCAATCTTGCGAATGGTTTTATGTAAAATTTTCAATTCAGCAGGTGTAGGCTGATCACTTGTTACAATCAAACCTTTTGCATCATCCATAAATAAACGCCAGCACTTTTTCAAAAAGCGGTGAACACCTTCAATGCCTTTTGTATCCCAGGGTTTGCTTTGATCAATCGGGCCTAAAAACATTTCATACATGCGGAAAGTGTCGGCGCCATATTTTTCAACAATATCATCCGGGTTAACTGTATTGAATTTTGACTTGGACATTTTCTCCACTTCCGCACCGCAGATATAAACTCCATCTTCCAAAATGAATTCAGCATTTGCATATTCAGCCTTCCATTTTCTGAAAGCCTGCTGATCAAGTACCAGTCCATCCACAAAATTTACATCAACATGAATGGCATCTACCTGGTATTGATCTTTTAATCCAAAAGAAACAAACTGGTTGGTTCCATGAACGCGGTAAACAAAACGCGAAGAACCCTGGATCATTCCCTGGTTCAATAATTTTTTAAATGGTTCATCAAAACCAATGTGGCCCAAATCATACAATGCCTTTGTCCACATGCGGCTATATAAAAGATGACCCACTGCATGCTCGGTACCACCTATGTATAAATCAACCTGTCCCCAATAATCTGCGATTGAACGATCACAAAATGCTTTATCATTTCCCGGATCCATATAGCGCAAAAAATACCAGCTACTGCCTGCATAACCCGGCATAGTAGACGATTCGGCATGGCCTCCTTCAAAAAAATCACTGTTGATCCATTCCTCATTATTGCTTAATGGTCCTTCTCCATCTTTGCCTGGTTTTATTTCGTCCATGGCTGGAAGTATAACCGGCAATTTGCTTTCATCAAGCGGATAGGCAATGCCGTTTTTCCAGGTAATGGGAAAAGGTTCGCCCCAATAACGCTGACGGCTAAACGCAGCATCCCGCATTTTAAAATTCACTTTGCGGGTCCCGATCTTTTGCTCTTCCAGTTTATCAATAACCAGTTCCAATGCATCCCGCATGGACATGCCATCCAGGAAACCGCTGTTGTGTAAAACCGCATCTTTAGTGGGATTGGCTTCTATACCGTTATAATGATCACCGATAATATTGGTGATGGGAATATTAAAATGCTGTGCGAATTTATGATCCCGTTCATCACCCGAAGGAACAGCCATGATGGCACCAGTACCATAACCAGCTAAAACATATTCAGAGATCCAGATCGGAATTTGGCGGCCATCAAATGGATTCAATGCAAAGGCACCGGTAAATACACCACTGATCTTTTTTTCTGCCATTCGCTCTCTTTCACTTCTACTTTGCACAAAGTGAATATATTCTTCAACCGCATTTTTTTGACCGGCAGTTGTAATCAAATCAACCAGGTTATGTTCCGGTGCAAGCACCATAAAATCTACTCCGAAAATGGTATCGGGCCTGGTTGTATAAACTTTCAATTTTTCAGCAGGGTGATCCTGTATAGCAAAATCTATTTCTGCGCCGCTGCTTTTACCGATCCAGTTACTTTGCATTTCCTTCATGGCATCGGTAAAATCAACTGCCTGTAATCCTTTTAATAAACGATCCGCATATTCAGTGATCCGCAGGTACCATTGACGCAATTTCTTTTTAACTACGGGATGTCCGCCTCTTTCACTCACGCCATTCACCACTTCATCATTTGCCAGAACCGTTCCCAATGCCTCGCACCAATTTACTTCTCCAATACCGCAGTAAGCCAGCCGGTATTCCATCAAAATATTCATTCTTTCTTCTTCGCCAAATGCATTCCATTCATTTGCAGAAAACGCCTGGCTACCGGTTGATGGAATACGAAAGCGATCATTGGGAAAAGGATGATCTATGTTACCTTCTTTTTCAAATATTTTAATCAACCCATTTATGCTTTCTGCTTTTTGCGATTGGCGATTATACCAGCTATTAAACAATTGCAAAAAAATCCATTGCGTCCATTTATAATAATCAGGATCACTGGTTTTAATTTCACGGCTCCAGTCATACGAAAAACCAATATTGTGTAATTGATCTTTAAAATTCTGAATGTTCTGATCCGTTGAAATAGCAGGATGAATTCCATGATCTATAGCATACTGCTCTGCCGGCAAACCGAAAGCATCAAATCCCATTGGATGCAAAACATTATAACCTTGTAAACGTTTATACCGGCTAAAAATATCCGATGCAATATAACCCAATGGGTGACCTACATGCAAACCAGCCCCGCTGGGATAAGGGAACATATCCAACACATACATTTTGGATTTGGAAGATTGATTGGATACATGGTAAACCTTATCCTGCTTCCATTTCTCCTGCCATTTTTTTTCTATTTCCCTGAAACTGTATTCCATCGAAATCGTATAATTTTCTTTTGATGTAAGGTTCAATCTTACCAGCCTTTATTAAAGTAAATGCTAAAGAAGACTTAATAAACTTTAAATTTTGCAAGCCTCCCGGTTCAATCGAAATAAATAACTTAACTCCTCGTTTTTTGAGAGCAGCAAAAATACACATTGTACTTCTTAATCCGTTATTTTTGCCGCACCTGAAAAATTACAAAAATCAATCGCATGGCTCAATTTGGTAAAGCATCATCGAAACGTGGTAAACCTTCTTACTTTATGGCTATCCTGGGTGTAACACTTGTTCTTTTTTTATTAGGACTGGTGGGATGGATTACAATCAACTCGAAAAAACTGATGCAATACTTTAAAGAAAGTGTGGAAGTGCAAGTTTTTCTGAAAACGGATATACAGGATACTTCCCGCATCGCATTACAGGAATACATTCAGGCTAAGCCTTACACAAAAAAGTTACGCTACACGGATAAAGAAACCGCTAAAAAAGAATGGCTGCAAAGTGGTGGTGAGGATTTTACTGAATTTTTAGATAATTCACTTTTGCCTACCAGCATTGATTTTACGTTAAAAGAGCAGTATGTAGATTCCACTCAATTGGCCATGATCAAGGCGGATATTTCGCAAAACCCGAATGTAGATGAAGTCCGTTACCCCAATGCCATTGTAGGAAAGATGCAACGCAATTTTAATGTCATGAGCCTTGCACTGGCTGGCATTGCCATCCTGATAGCCATCATGGTGATCATCCTGATCGATAATACGATCCGCCTGGCTATGTTCAGTAACCGGTTTCTGATTAAAACCATGCAAATGGTTGGTGCCACCCGGTGGTTCATTGCAAAACCACTTAATATCAGGGCATTGATCAATGGCTCTATCAGTGCGGTCATCGCCATAGCAGCGGTTTACGGTGTTATTACACTGGCCGAGAAATTCTTGCCCGATCTGAAAGCCTTACATGATAATACCATGATTTTACTAC
>CAMPGG010000338.1 GCA_946885335.1 uncultured Chitinophagaceae bacterium | reverse complement strand
GCACCACCAGCATCCAGGATTGTTCTTGAATCTATTTTGGAAGAAACTTTAAATGCAATCCGCGAAGGGAAGTTGGCTTTGATGGTACCTGTAATAATATTTACCGATGGTCTTTGCGTTGCAATGATCAGGTGGATACCTACTGCCCTCGCTAACTGTGCAAGACGTGCAATAGGCATTTCAATTTCTTTACCGGCTGTCATAATCAGATCTGCAAATTCATCGACGACCAAAACGATGAAAGGTAAAAACTGGTGACCCTTTTGCGGGTTCAACCTGCGCTTCACAAATTTTTCATTGTATTCTTTGATGTTACGGGCACCGGCTTCTTTCAACAGGTCATAGCGGTTATCCATTTCAATGCAAAGCGCATTGAGTGTATTGATCACTTTTTTTGTATCGGTGATGATGGAATCTTCTTCATCGGGCAATTTGGCCAAAAAATGTTTTTCAATCACCCTGTATAAACTCAGTTCCACTTTTTTAGGATCTATCAAAACCAGCTTTAATTGCGAAGGATGTTTTTTATATAACAAAGAAACCAGGATGGCATTCAATCCAACTGATTTACCCTGCCCTGTTGCACCCGCCATTAACAAGTGTGGCATGGATGCCAGATCAACAATGTAATTTTCGTTATCAATTTTTTTACCGATCGCAATGGGTAAACTGTAATTATTATGCTGAAACTTTTCAGAAGCTAAAAGCGTTTTCATGCTCACCACACTTTTCTTCACATTCGGCACTTCAATACCGATCGTTCCTTTACCCGGGATAGGCGCAATGATGCGGATACCCAATGCTGCCAGGCTAAGTGCGATATCATCTTCCAGGTTTTTAATGCGTGAAATACGTACACCTGCAGCAGGAACAATTTCATACAGTGTAACAGTGGGGCCTACGGTTGCAAAAATCTTTTGAATATGGATATCATAATTCTTCAGGGTGTTGATGATCTGGTTTTTATTATTTTCCAGTTCATTGGGATCATGAACGATCTTTTCGCTGCCATGTGTTTCAAGCATGCTCAGGCTGGGATATTTATAATCCCGAAGGTCTAATGTTGGTTCATAAGGCGGAAGATCTTTATAATCTTTTTCGCTTTCATCTTCTGTTTCATTTTCTTCCGGCACTGTTTTGATTTCCAGCGTCACATCATCGTCAATGGGTGGCATATTCTCAGCCAGGTCATGTGCATGGGTCAATTCTTTTACCGTTTCTTCTTCGGTAATTCCATTATCGTATAAATCATTTTTTTCTTCAGGTTCTTCAACTTCATTATTGTGTTCTACCATGGTCAATGGAAAATCTTCTTTTTCTTCCTCGATATATAAAACCGGTTTATCACTATTATTTCTTAAACCATTGGAACGTGATTTTACAGGTTCCAAATTTTCTTCGTCAATTGGTTGAACTGAATCCTCATCTTCAATCTTAACCTGTTTTACCGGGCGGGCAGGTATTTTAAATACAGGATTAAACTGCCAGATTATATAAGCCAGGAAAGCAGCGAATATGATAGCTGCCGTACCAAAACTGCCAATGAAACTTTGCATCCACTCACTGATCATCAAACCAACATTGCCGCCAAAACGAAAATCGGCACTCTCAAAAATATAAGCGGTAGTAACCGAAATAACAAGTAAGCCCACGATGATATACCGCAGGTTTCGCCAAACGGAAAAAACTTTTCTATTCAATAAAAAATTGACACCCACAATAAAAAAGAAGGTTCCTAAAAGCAGCGATGCTACTCCAAATCCTTCATAAATAAAAAAATGGGAAACGTATGCACCCAGCCTGCCTAAAAGATTGGAGACTTTCATTTCATCGTCGAACAAAACAGCGGAGCCGCCGGATACCTCGCTAAAATCCTCCTTCCAGGTAAAAAAATAGGAAATAAAAGAAATGAATAAGAATATGGAGATCAACAGAAATACGGTTCCTGCAATTTTCCATGTACGCTCATCCCGGGCTAATTTTTTCAGATCAACTTTTTCCTCTTTCTCAAATTTCAGTTTGTCTGAAGCTTTGGTTGATTTTTCGGGTTGTTTCTTTTTACTCGTGGTTTTCAGCTTATTGGCCATGGCAGCAAAGATAATAAGAAGGCAAATGACCACAACCTTATGAGGGTTAAAAACTGTTTAAGGAACCAGGATAAAGAAATTAAGCTGGCATGAAGTGAGCTAAAACAAAAATTGAATATCCTGCGGGCGATAAAGAGATTTATATGGTTCATTAAAAAATTAAAATATAAACACATGAAACATTAAATTTGATACTAATGCCATTAAACCAAACTGCATGCGGAAAAAACCCTTCGGCAAGCGGCCCATCCTGCTAACCGGATTTCTATTGATATTTTTCAGCAACCTTTTTTCGCAGGTGCCCCCTTCTTATATTGATATTAGTAAGATCAATGTTTCAAAAGTGATAAAGGACAGTATGCAGGTTTATATTACCAACCTGGATACGGATTTAAATGACAGCCTGCCTTTTTTTCAATTTAAAAAAGGATCTACTATTAAAGGAGCAATTCCACCATCCATCGTTTCTAAAAAGCCTGTTATTAAATTTTACCTGGTAAACCCCACCGATTCTATATTAAATGTTTATTTCACACCAGGATTTTATTTCAGGGATTATAAATTGTATGAATTAAAAGATGATGGCATTAGCCTGATCGAAAAAGTTTTTCCCGGAGTAAAGGATAAGGCTTCTTACAGCTTGCTTCAATTACGATCAAGGGATACATTGGCCATTGTTGCAGAATTATTTTTTGAAAAAACATATACCAATATTCTAAAACCAGCCATCATCAATGAATCGCAGCTTTTAACTTATACAAAAAACATAAAGCATATACGGGAAGAGCTGAATATTGTTACTTACACTTTTTGCGGGTTATTGTTAATGATGATTTTCTTTTCATTAACCAGTTATTTTTCTAATGCGGCCCCTGAATTTTTATATTATTCCGGTTATGCTTTTTTCCTGGGTTTCATGTTATTTACAAAAACGTTGTTTATTGGTGAATCAACCTGGATAGCCCGTTTCCTGGAATCGTACATGGATTTCATTCTGCAAAGTTTAGGTGTGATGTTTTATATGTTATTTATGCAGAAGTTCCTGGAAACAAAAAAACATTTTAAGTTCCTTTTTCACCTGTATAATGCGGGTATTCTTTTACTTGTTGTTGCTGTGAGCACCTATTCCTATTTCCATTTTTTTACAAATGATTTTGGAACAGAATTGTTTATTGAAACGATAACAAAAGTGCTGCTGCTTTTGATGGCGGTAATTTTTATAGTGTATGGTTTTAAAAACTGGAAACATAAAATTTTAAGATACCTGGTCTATGGAAATCTTTTGTTGTTTTTATTTTCGCTGATTTCACAGTTAAACATCACTTTTAAAATCATCAATCCAGAGGTTCAAACAATATTTTCATCATCCTTATTTTATTATGAATTAGGATTGTTTCTTGAATTGGTCTTATTTCTTGCCGCATTGAATTATAAAAACCGGCTTAATATCATTGCGCAGACAAAAGAAAGATTAAGATTAAAATCAGAAAACCAATTAAAAGAAGTTGAAAAAGAATTAGCTGTTTACAAGGCGCAACAAGAAGAAAGAAATCGCATCTCTCTTGACATGCACGATGAATTGGGTTCGGGCATGACAGCCATTCGATTAATGAGTGAAATAGCCCGGAAAAAAATGGATGGAAAAATTCCAATTGAAATCGATCGCATCTCTAATTCAGCCAATGAATTGCTCAATAAGATGAA
>CAMPGG010000337.1 GCA_946885335.1 uncultured Chitinophagaceae bacterium | reverse complement strand
TATTAAACCTGCTTTTCACATCATTTTATCATAAAAATTTATAATGGAGATAGTAATATCCATGGCATATTAATTGTGTTTTTATTGAAAACATAAAATGATGAAAAACGATAAAAAAACAACGAAAGAAACGATCAACCGAACAGTTGAAACTCATATTGATCCAAACAGGGAAAATGAAAATAAAAATCAGTCGGAAAAGGCCAGTCAAAAATATACAGATGATAAAGATGACTTAGTAGATGGTGTACGCGAAATGAATCCCAACCGCAATGTGGATAAAGACGATGCCACCAACGCCGGCGGGTATAAACAATAATGACTGCACTTAATATTTAAGGTAAAGGTGTAACGTTCTTCGACCTTTTATTTTTGCTCCTTTCTCTGAATACACTAATAATCGGGGGAATGATTGAGAGAATGATGATGGCAAATATGACCAGGCTGAAGTTTGATTTAATGACAGGAATTCCACCAAAAAAATAACCTAATGTCATAAAACTGACTATCCAGATTATGCCACCAATGATATTGTAAGAAGCAAAACGGCTATAGGTCATAGAACCTACACCGGCAACAAAAGGAGCAAATGTTCTGATGATGGGCACAAAACGGGCATAGATGATGGTTTTACCACCATACTTATTATAAAACTGCTGCGTCTTTTCTAAATATTCTTTTTTGAGAAATCTGTATTTCCCGCTAAATGCTTTTGGCCCGATGTATTTTCCAATATGGTAATTTACCAGGTCGCCAGAGATGGCCGCAACGATCAATAATCCAATAGCAAGAAAAATATTCAATTCACTTTCGGGTTTGGCAATGATAGCTCCTGCAGCAAATAATAATGAATCTCCGGGAAGAAAGGGCGTTACTACAAAACCTGTTTCAGCAAAAATGATCAGGAACAGGATCAGGTAGGTCCATGTTTTATAAGTACTGACAATATAGACCAGGTGATCATCTATGTGCAGGATAAAATCGATTATTGATTGAATAATTTCCAAACTTTTAAAATTAATTCCGGCAAAAATAACGGGTTCAGGCAAACATATACGTTGCTTTTGCTGAATTAATATTTTATTAGTCAAATTATCTTTGGCAGGATATATAAAACTTTTTCTAAGCGATTCTACTTAGCGCAGGTAAAATACCCATTAATAGGTACGCGGAGAGAATAAAGAAATCTTTTTCTTTGTAAAAGTTAATGGAACCAAGTACCCGTTTAGTCTTTCAATGATGAATGTTAAAAATAAGCCCAAGCCATTAACCAATTGCTTATTATACCCCGGCCACCAAAATTCCGGGGTATTTTTTTTAATGTCCCACAGGTGATATGTCAATTTCATGGGATTTTTCAAATGATTGAACGGAGCTAACCAATTCATTCAATTTATTGATATCAATAAAATCAAAATCAGTAAGCATCTTTTTCTTTTCAACCGGGTCTTTTGTTAACCATGCACCCATATGAAGAATGATATTATCTAAAAACGATAAATCTTTTTTTATTACTTTTCCCGGTAAATAATAAATTTCTATTAAGTACCTGATTTCAGCCGGAACACTCAATAAAAAACTTTCCAGTTTCAATTTCTCAGTTGCTGGTGTGGCGGAAACAATAAACATGAATATTTTTTTATTTACCAGGTCTGCAACGTTTTCTTTTAGCCAATGCCTTATTAAAAGTTTACCAACATACACGCTGCTGCCAATAACCAGGTAGTCCGCATTTTCTATTTCAATAGCTTTTATTTCTTTAGTGGTAGATACCGGAATTTTGAGCATGTCCTTTAGCCACTCCGCATACTGCCTGGTGGCTCCGTATTTACCCTGGTATATGATATGGCCTTGCATGATTTTTTTTGAAAAGTAGGAGCTTATTCAAATTAATTCCATGACCATCATCACCCGCTTACCTGATTTACCATCTGCAGCCTCCATCTCAGAAGACAAACATCATTATCTTTGCCCACCTTAAAGCCAATTAAAAATGAGTGAAGAAAAGAGCCTGAATTTTTTAGAAGAGATCGTAGATGAGCACCTTAAATCGGGCAAATACAAATCCATTGTAACCCGTTTTCCGCCTGAACCAAATGGCTATTTGCATATTGGACATGCAACAAGTATTTGCCTGAATTTTGGATTAACAAAGAAATTTGGTGGATATACAAATCTTCGCTTTGATGATACCAACCCGATTACAGAAGAAACGGAATATGTAGACAGTATTAAAGAGGATATTAAATGGCTTGGGTTTGATTGGAAAAATGAATTATATGCATCTGATTATTTCGATAAGTTGTATGAGTATGCCACCATTTTGATAAAAAAAGGTTTGGCATATGTTGATGATTCCACATCTGCTGAAATAGCAGCCATGAAAGGGACACCTACCGAGGCAGGTAAAAACAGTCCCTTCCGTGACCGGACAATAGAAGAAAACCTGGATTTATTAGCAAGAATGAAGAATGGAGAATTTCCAGATGGCAGTCGCACATTACGTGCAAAGATCGATATGGCTTCTCCAAATATGCTGATGCGTGATCCGGTAATGTACCGCATCAAACATGCTGATCATCATCGCACAGGTAATAAATGGTGCATTTATCCCATGTACGATTTTGCGCATGGACAAAGTGATAGTATTGAAGAAGTAACCCATTCCATTTGTACGTTAGAATTTGTTCCTCATCGGGAATTATACGATTGGTTTATAGAAAAACTTGAAATATATCCATCACGCCAGTATGAATTTGCACGCAGAAACCTTACTTACACGGTAATGAGTAAGCGTAAATTATTGCAGTTGGTGAATGATAAACATGTAGAAAGCTGGGATGATCCGCGGATGCCTACCATCAGTGGTTTAAGAAGGAGGGGATATACCCCGGAAAGCGTTCGTGATTTTTGTGACAGGGTCGGTATTTCAAAAAGAGAAACACTCGTTGAGGTCGGGCTGCTGGAATTCTCTGCCCGTGAACACCTGAATAAGATTGCGTTGCGTCGGATGGTTGTTTTTGATCCATTGAAAATCGTGATCACGAATTATCCTGAAGGAGAAACGGAGACGCTGGTAAGTGATAATAATCCCGAAGATGAAAATGCTGGTACGAGAGAGATTCCTTTCAGCAGGGAACTTTATATTGAAAAGGATGATTTTATGGAAAATCCTCCCAAAAAATATTTCAGGTTGGCGCCTGGTCAAATGGTGCGATTAAAATCAGCTTATATTATTAAATGCGAGGAAGTCATTAAAGACGAATCGGGAAATATAACTGCCGTTCATTGTACATATATACCCGGGAGTAAAAGTGGCTCCGATACTTCTGGTATCAATGTAAAAGGAACATTGCATTGGGTAAGTATCCCGGATGCGATCACCGCGGAAGTCAGGCTCTATGACCGTTTATTCAGGGTTGAAGATCCTTCAAGTGAAGAGGGTGATTTTAAAGATTATATAAATCCCGATTCTTTAAAACTGGTAACAACAGCTTATGCAGAACCTGCGCTTAAGCATGCCCGTTTTGATGACCGGTACCAGTTTTTGCGTAAAGGATATTTCACACTGGATAAGGATACCAGTCCAAGCAGGATGGTATTTAATCGCACGGTTACATTAAAAGATAATTGGGCTAAAGAACAGAAGAAAAGTTGAATAGCTGAATAGTTGATTAGTTGAATGGTTGATATGATTATTGATAGATTTTAAAAAAAACCGCCGGCAATTTGCCAGCGGTTTTTTTTATTGAATAATTAATTTATTTTTTGCCTTCCAGCACATCATTAATC
>CAMPGG010000336.1 GCA_946885335.1 uncultured Chitinophagaceae bacterium | reverse complement strand
ATATTATAGAGGACTTAAGTCCTCTTTATTTTTTTAGCAAGATCATCAAACAAAGAATTTAAAAATGTTTTATCCATTTTTTCAAAAAGTACAGGCGATGGTGGATCATCTGCCAGTTGATTCAGCATTAATTGCCACCAGCCAACATTTTTCCATTCACCCAGTTTATACCCCACATTATTGAATGTTGCAAACCATTTAAACCCGAATCGTTCATGAAAACTTACGCTTCCAGGATTGGGTAAATTAATTACTGCGTATACATTTACAAAACCCTGTTTTTTTAGAATATGCATTAAAGCTTCATATAAAACGGTGGCAATTCCAAAGCCTTTGTAATCATCATGAATATAAACAGAACATTCAACGCTCCATTGGTAACAAACTCTTTCGCGGTAACGGGATGCATAAGCATATCCTGCCAGCTTACCATCTATTTCGCAGACTAACCATGGCCAGCTTTTCAAATAATTTTCGATCCTGCTTTCAAAATCTTTAATGGATGGTACATCCTGTTCAAAGGTTAAGGATGTATGCTGAATATATGGAGCATAAATATTTAAAATAGCTTCAGCATCATCTGGTGTCGCTAATCGAATGATCTTATTACTGATTTCCATCTGTTAATAATAAAAAATTAAGTTTGTGTAATAAAAAATTAAATAATGGCGATCCCTCCTTCTATCCAGTCTACTTTAGATGCTCCTTATACATTGACGCAGGAACAAGTAAATTTTTTTCAACAAAACCGTTTTATAAAACTAAAGCAGGTTTTAGATCCTGAAACAGTTGATTTTTTCAATGAAGTTATTTCTGAACAGGTGCATAAAATGAATAAGGTAAGTACTTCATTAGAAGAAAGGGACACCTATGGAAAAGCTTTTTTACAGTTATTTAATTTATGGAGAGAAAATGAAAACGTAAAGCAATTAGTATTCAGTAAGCGAATAGCCAAAATTGCCGCAGAATTAATGCAGGTAAAAGGTGTTCGGTTATATCATGACCAGGCTTTATTTAAAGAAGGTGGCGGAGGAATAACACCCTGGCATGCGGACCAATATTACTGGCCACTTGAAACAGATAAAACAGTAACTGCATGGATACCATTACAAGCTACCCCATTAGAAATGGGCCCGCTGGAATTTAGCGCAGGCAGTCATGAAATTATTGATGGAAGAGAATTGGCCATCGGTGATGAAAGCGAATTGGTGATGCAACAAAAATTAAAGGTGACCGATTTTAAACATGTAATAGAACCATTTGAGCTGGGTGAGATCAGTTTTCATTCAGGATGGGTATTTCACCGGGCAGGTGCTAACATCACCAATGATATGCGTAAAGTAATGACCATAATTTATATGGATAGAGATATGCGTTTGAAAAAACCTGAAAATAAAAACCAGGTATTGGATTGGGAAACCTGGTGCCCGGGAACAACAGTTGGTGAAATAATCAATTCGCCCATAAATCCTGTATTATATTAAAATAAAAGAGACAGGACTAAACCTGTCTCTTTATAACCAGTAGCGAGAAGGAGACTCGAACTCCTGACCTCAGCATTATGAGTGCTGCGCTCTAGCCAGCTGAGCTACCTCGCCTAAAGGGCGGCAAAAATAAAGAAATGATTGTAAAGTTGACAAAACTTTTGGGAAAAAACTACCTTTAAAAAGCTTTTTTAATGAAATGAGGTTAAAGTTTTGAAAGAATCTCTCCGGGTTTGGTTGTATACTTCAGTCATTGACTTTTATGTTTTATTTTAGCAGATATTTTTCTAATATTCTAAACAAAGATCTTATAACATGCATAAGGTTATATTTTTGATTGATGATGATATTGATGACCAGGAATTTTTTGTGGAAGCTGTGAAAGAAGTAGACCCAAACATTGTGTGTCATTTAGCCAGTTCATGCGATGAAGGATTGGAATTATTAAATAAAAGTTCAGTATTACCGGATTATATTTTTCTTGATCTGAACATGCCAAAAGTAGATGGCAAAAAATGCCTGCTGGAATTAAAAAAGAATGCGAGGGTAAAAGATATTCCTGTTATTATTTATTCCACGTCGTCCCTAAAGAAAGACATTGATGAAACAAAGGCTATGGGTGCAGTTCACTTTTTAACCAAACCTGCAGCATTCAGGGAATTATGCGAAGCAATTGAAAATGTACTTTCAATAAAATTCTCCAATTCGCCGGCAAATTAAACAACCTGTATTGTTTTAATAGTTGATTAATATTTCCAGGACATCTTCTGTTTTTTTAGCATTGGGTAACATGGCATCTTCCAATTTTGTATTTAAAGGAACCGCTGGTAAGTTTAAAGCACCCAATACTTCAACCGGCGCATCAAGCCATTGAAAACATTGTTTGGATATTCTGCCGGCAAGCGCTTCAGCAAAAGAATTATTTTGTTGTTCCTCTGTGAGCACCAGGCATTTTCCATGTTTTTTTACCCTTTCAAAGATCAATTCTTCATCCAAAGGATATAAAGTTCTTAAATCAACAACTTCCACCTGGCCAGGGAATTTTTGTGCGGCCTTTTTAGCCCAATAAACACCCATGCCATAGGTAATTATACAACAGGTGCTTTCATTATTTATTTTTTCTTTGTCTGCAAAAAGGACAATATTGCCCTTTCCAAAAGGTAACAGGTAATCAAAAGATGGTTCCACTCGTTTGGCATCTTCTGTACCAGGCACTTTGCTCCAATACAAACCTTTATGTTCCAGCATAACCACCGGGTTAGGATCAAGGTATGCAGCTTTCATCAGCCCTTTCATATCGGCAGCATTGGAAGGGTAAGCGATTTTAATTCCTTTTATGGATAGCAGCGTGGTTTCGATACTTCCACTATGATATGGACCGCCTCCGCCATAAGCGCCTATAGGTACACGAATGATGGCACCTACCGGAAATTTTCCCATTGAGAGGTAACATGATTTTGAAATTTCTGTAACCAATTGATTAAATCCGGGGTAGATATAATCAGCAAATTGAACTTCCACTATGGGCTTTATGCCAAGTGCACTTAACCCAACAGTGGATCCAATTATATATGCTTCCTGAATAGCTGTATTAAAAACGCGGTGATCGCCGAACTGTTCGGCAAGGGTTGCTGCTTCTCTAAAAACTCCGCCCAACCTGCGGCCAACATCCTGGCCATAGAAAATACAGGCTTCATCATCTTCCATAATTTCTCTTACTGCAAACAATGCGGCATCCACCATCATAATTTTTTCCCTGCCTTCCGGTTCTCTTTCACCTTCTTCTTCTGTTGCGGGTGTGGGAACAAAAATATGTTCAGCAACTAAAGCCGGATCTGGTTCCGGAGCTGCCATAGCTTTATTAAAATCATCAGCTACATGCGTTTTTACTTTTTCTTCTAACTGCAATAGAATTTCTTCATGGATGCCTTTCTCTAACAGCAGTTCTCTTAGTTTGGGCAGCGGATCATTTTTTGCATGTTTAGCCAGGTCTTCTTCCGTGCGATAAAATTCTTTTCTCACTCCGCTGGTATGGTGATTGAGCAATGGCACTTTAGCATGTACCAACCAGGGTCCGCGGTTCATCCGAACATCTTTTATAACCTGGCTCATTACTTTATAACTTTTCTTGAAATCAGTGCCATCCACTTTTATTCTTTCCATTCCTTTAAATCCTTCAGCATATTCATAAGCATCCATGGTCCGCGCTTCTGTACTACTAACGCTGATGCCCCATTGATTATCCTGAACAAGGTAGATAATGGGCAATTTTTTCAAAACGGCAAATTGAAAAGCCTCACTTACCTCTCCTTCTGTTAC
>CAMPGG010000335.1 GCA_946885335.1 uncultured Chitinophagaceae bacterium | reverse complement strand
AAAATTGATTTACCAAAGACAGATTTTGCAGATCCTGACTGTTACCTACAACCGCAATTAATCATAATACGATCGTAAAAATTTTTACGGGATCAATTAAGAAGGAGACATTTATTTAGTAAAATTAGTTTGATTAAAGTTCAGATTTTATCAGGCTATGCCTGAACCATAGCCTGGTCTTTCCATTACATTTCCGTCAGTCTTCCCATCACATGTTGTTTGTATAAACGCCCAATGGGTATCTCCTCTCCTTTTAATTTTACATGCACACCGTTGTACCCGGTTATTTTTGGTAGTGAGACAAGATATGAGCGATGAACTCTAAGAAATTTGTGCTCGGATAATAATGTTTCAAGCGAACTGATTGAATGTTTTACCAGCAAATATTTGCCGGTAGATAAATACAGTTTTGTATAATCTTTCCAGCTTTCCAGGTATAATATATCATTTACCAGTATACGTTGCATGTCTTTATCAACTTTCAAATAAACAAAAGCTTCGGGGTTAGATTTATATTCCTGCGTTTCGTAAGTTATTTGCTGTCCCATGGTTCTGCGCAATCTAATAATGGCCTTTACAAACCTTTCAAATGAAACCGGTTTTACCAGGTAATCCACGGCATCCAGTTCAAAACCTTCTACAGCATATTCACGATAAGCTGTAACAAAAATTATTTTCGGGGGATGAGGAAGGGTTCTTATAAAATCAGTTCCAAGCAGCTTGGGCATTTTAATATCCAGGAAAATAACATCAACTTCTTTTTGTCTTAACACGTCAATGGCTTCTATAGCATTCATGCATTTACCGGATATTTCCAGGTAATTAATATTTGAAATATGCGATTCCAGCACTTTTAATGCAGGAGGTTCATCATCCACTATCAGGCAACGCATTTTCATCCTAAAGCATTTTGATAACTTGTTGCAGGAACTGGTGAAGATTGATAATTATATACAGTTTGAGAACCTAAAGCCAGCCCCAGGGAAACAACAAAAAAGTCGCCTTCGTCTGAGAGTTTAAGTTCATGTTTACCGGGATAAATAAGTGAAAGACGTTTTTGCACATTATGAACACCAATGCCATTATTATTAATTATTGTTAACTGGTTTTTGCTGTTTACAAATTTGCATTTCATATAATTATCTTTCACGTTAATATCTATACTCAGCCACACCCGGTTTAATTGTTCCGATGTACCGTGTTTAAAAGCATTTTCAATAAAAGGAAGTAAAAGAAACGGTGCTATCCACTTATTTTGAATTTCACCTTCAATGTTCAATGAAATATCTATGCGGTTGCCATATCGTTCTTTTTCCAGGTCCACATAATTCTTCATGATCTCAATTTCCTTTTCCAGCAGAACTTCATCCGATTTACAATCATATAACATATAACTGAGTAACGAAGATAATTTTAATACAAGACCCGGCGTTTTCGATGACTTTTCTAACGAGAATGCATAGATGTTATTCAATGTATTAAATAAAAAGTGCGGATGCACCTGGGCTTTTAACAATTGTAGTTCGGCTACTACTTTTTGGTTCTCTGCATCCATCCATTCACGTTGTTTCAAAATCCAATGCTTGAAAAGTTTTATGATCACAACACCTGCAGTCGCAGTAAGAAGGCATAAATATGTTGCAGGCATCCATGCATTTTTAATATCAGGTTCCCAGCCAAGGTAAGCACGTTGTACAGGGAATATGATATATGCCATAGTTAGGAAATTGATGAACCATCCGGCCACACCCCATGCAAATACGATGGCAATAAATGCAAGATACCGGGACTTTAATAGAAATTTTGGTATTATATAATATGCCAGCGGATAGGAATACATGATTTTAACAGGCAACCAAAAAAAAGTAATAAATACACTTGCCCAATATGTTGGAAAAAAAAGATTCCAGAAAATTGCCCAGATCAAAAGATAGGTAACCCAGTAGATAATATGTCTAAGAATCCTGTAACGATTAGAGAATATAAATGCATTAATATCAATTGCAGACATTGGAGCAATTTTATATTAACAAGTTATGAAATTGCCCATAATTAAATATAGAAAAAGATTAAAGACTCATTTTTCCGACAAACAACATTTTTTGCCGTTATAAGTACTCTAACAGTGGTTTATGCTTTCTCTCGAAAAATATCTTCATTCAGCTTTTTTGCTATACATGCCAGTACAAGCTGATTTATCTTAAATAAACATTCGACCATTAGAAGACATGCTGCTGATATGTGGAGATGAAAAACCAAAAGATCTTTTCACTTAATAATGATCATATTATTCTTCACAACTCAAAACTTAAATCAGCTATTATGAAAAGTAAATTCATGCAAATGGTAATGGCCGCTTGTTTATGTATTTTTTTAACTGCCTGCCAGAAAGACTATAAGCCAGTCAATTCATCACAGGAATTAAAGATGGCTCGTAACAATGAATTAAACGGCCACCTGAAACAAACCAAAACTTACAATTCCGATGTAGTTGTAAAATGGCTGGATCAGCAATTGAACATGTTCCGACTTC
Source organism: uncultured Chitinophagaceae bacterium (assembly GCA_946885335.1). The sequence goes on along the minus strand of CAMPGG010000335.1, from coordinate 1,284 downwards.
CATTGGAAGCAGGAACATCAGCACAGGCAACTGACCGTGCATTTGCCTATTCCGGTATTGCGCTTTACGAAGCTGTTGTACCTGGTATGCCTGCATATCGTTCATTGGGTGGTCAATTAACTGATCTCCCTGCAATGCCTACGACAAAACCCGGATTGGCCTACCATTGGGGAGCAAGTGCCAACGCAGCATTAGCTGCTATTAACCGCAGTCTTTTCCCTGGCACTTCAGCAACCAATAAGCAAAAGATGGATGAATTAGAAGCAGAATTGCAGGCACAATTTGCAACCGAAGTGGATCCGCAAATCCTTCATCGCTCAATTGAATTTGGCCGCAGTGTGGCGCAGGCCGTTTGGGCCTGGGCACAAACGGATGGTACAAGTGCCATGCCTCCTGCATCTTCATATGTTCTTCCTATTGGATTTGGTCTCTGGGAAAAAACAAATCCGGCGGCTTCTGCTGCAAATCCATTTCATCATATGCGCAGGCAATTGGTTCCAGGTAGCCGCGATGGAGCAAATGCACCTGCACTTCCTTTTAGTTTTAGTGCAGATCCAGGTTCTGAATATTATAAAATGGCAATGGAAACATATGAAATTGTAAAAAACCGCACAGCAGAACAAACCAATATTGCAAGGTATCACCGGGAAGGAACCGGTTATGGCGGTGGCAGTTCAATTGCTGGTCAATTGGTTGCTGTAATCAGCAAAGCCAATGCATCCCTTGATGTGGCGGCACTTGCTTTGGCCAAAGTAGGAATTGGATCTTATGAGGGATTGACACTCACATTTATTCAGAAGTACCAATATAATGTCATGCGCCCTGTAACCTATATTCAGCGCTATATAGATCCGGGTTTCACCACTTTGTTTGGAACACCTATGTATCCCGAATATCCTGCAGGTCACCCAACAAATGGTGGTGTATTGGCAGTAATGCTTGCCGATGTATTTGGAAATGATTTTTCATTTGAAGTTGATTATTACAATTTTTCGGGTGACCCTTCCCGTCATTACAACAATTTTGAAGAACTGGCAATGGAAATGGCAATTGCCCGGGTGTATTCAGGTATTCACTTCAAGCCTGCAGTATATGAAGGTGTGGCTGTTGGCAAAAAAGTAGCCAGCAATATTTTGGCAAATGTAAAATTTATGAAAGAGTAGTTTTTAGATTTGAGAATTATGAACTTATTTTAATTGCGCTGTCCTAATAAACCATAAACCATTAAACCATCCTCCTCTCAACAAAAAACCATCTCCAACGGTGATGGTTTTTTTTATTAGA
>CAMPGG010000334.1 GCA_946885335.1 uncultured Chitinophagaceae bacterium | reverse complement strand
GATTGTGATGATGTGGCATGGAGTGGTATTGATATGGCTATAGCAGCAGTTCAATTCGCCGGGTATATAGCATATAACCAACTCAACCCTGGTGTGGCTTATGAATCCGGCGGAGCGGATTATGCAGAATGGTTACAAAAATTAAACAAAGATGAAGTGCTTTCTTTTGGTGATGTAGTGGGTGTAAAAGGTGGAGTCATTTCCAAAACATTTTCTGATGCCGAAAGATTTATGATCGTTTCGCATAATCCCGGTGTTATTGGTGCTATGCCAAGTTCAGATGAAGAATCAATGTATGAAAAAGTTGCTTTCTTAGGCCAGGTGCCTGTAAAGGTTGTGGGTAAAGTTCAACTTGAAGACTACATTTTACCATCAGGCAATGGAGATGGAATGGCCATTGCAGTTTCTCCAAATAAAATGCAGGCCATGGACTTCAAAAGGATCATTGGTATAGCCTGGTCTGTTTCTGACAGTCTCAAAGACTTCAACTACATCAATACGGCTGTAGGCATTCATGCAAATGATCTCGCAGCAACAGTGGAGGATATGCAATCGGTGATCAATGTGATGCAGGAAACGCTAAGGAAACTGGATCCAAATTATAAACCTTTATTTTATGAAATAGGCAATAGAATGAATAACCGCATTGCAGGTTATTCCACTGCACCTACTTTAAGAGAAACAATTTCCAATAACATTTCTATGGGTAAATACGCTAATTCTACTGAAGCCCTGAAAGGTATAAAACAATATGTGGGAACACAGGGATTAGATCTTAAGCAATTTCCTTATGTTGCGCAATTGCTGGAAAAACCTACACTCCCTGAGGCACAAAAAGCTCTTGATCATTATACAAAACTTTTAGCTACCCTGGAAGGCATGGTGGCGGATGCTAAAAAGCAAAGACATGCTAATTAATGATTGATTGAGAATTCCATTTCTGCCAAAATTAAATTTCTTAAAATGCCACGATGAATCGTGGCATTTTTTATGTTGCTAACAGCCTTACACATGCGAAAATAATAATTGGTTGTTGAATTTGATATTTTGTTCCCAGCTTCCGGTTCAATGGGCATCAGTTGTTGCCACGCTCGGTTCATCGTTCAGTTCAATGGGCATCGGCTAATGCGTCGTCGAAGACCTCCATGTGGATTTTGTGAGAAGGTATAGGGCACATTTCAGCGTTAGGTTTATTGTGCATCTTTTTCCTGCAGTTCTCCAATATAAACCTGGTTTGAGTGACAGCACACAGAGAAATATTGTTTTAAGGATTGAAAAAAGAGAGACCCTGTAAGTGTCATATGTTTATAGGAAATTTGGAATAATATGAACATACGACCCTGAAGGGGTCGCAAAAATTGCTATTATATTTTATCTATAAACATTCAATCCCTTTGGGATTAAATCACATCATAGATGGAGTCCAATATCATTATCGGGCATTTTTAATCTAAAAAATATTAAATAGATTCCTGAACTTTAGACCCATTACATCCCGAAACATTCCAGTTATGAAAAAAATCTTTTTTCTCTCCTTTATTTTTATTGCAGTTTTTCGCATTGCCTATACACAAGAACTGCAATCGCCTGACAATAATTTTTTATTGCAATTCGCCTTACAAAATGATGGCACGCCAACATACAGCCTGTCATACAAAAACAAAGCGGTTGTTAAACCAGGAAAACTTGGGTTCTATTTAAAAAATGACAAAAAATCATTACTGGATGATTTTACCATCACCGACACCAAACATGCTACCAACGACGATACATGGAAACCTGTTTGGGGAGAGGTCAAAGAGATCAGGAACCATTATAACGAAATGGCTGTAACGCTTACCCAAAATGAAACTGCAAGACAAATGATCATTCGTTTCAGGTTGTTTAACGATGGCCTGGGATTCAGGTACGAATTTCCGCAGCAAAAAAACCTGGGGCATTTTGTTATTAAAGAAGAAAGAACCCAGTTTGCTATGACAGGCAATCATACCGCTTTCTGGATCCCCGGAGATTACGATACGCAGGAATATGATTTTACTACCTCCCGGCTTTCAGAAATTAGAGGACTACAAGAAAAAGCAAGAACAGCTAACCTGTCCCAAACATCTTTCTCACCTACTGGCGTGCAAACTTCATTGATGATGAAAACAGATGATGGTTTGTATATCAATTTGCATGAAGCTGCATTGATAAATTATGCCTGCATGCACCTGAACCTCAATGATACCAACATGGTATTTGAGTCATGGTTAACGCCGGACGCCATTGGCGATAAAGGTTATTTGCAGGCTCCATTCAATACTCCGTGGCGTACCATCATTGCGAGTGATGATGCCCGTGATATACTGGCTTCTAAAATGACTTATAACCTGAATGAACCCAGTAAAATTGAAAACACTTCCTGGATTAAACCGGTAAAATATATTGGTGTATGGTGGGAGATGATCACCGGAAAATCTTCCTGGTCATATACCAATGAATATCCTTCTGTGAAATTGGGTGTAACCAACTTTGAAAATGCAAAGCCCAATGGCACACATGGAGCCACCAATGAAAATGTAAAAAAACATATTGACTTTGCTGCCCTGCATGGTTTTGATGCGGTGTTGGTTGAAGGCTGGAATATTGGTTGGGAAGACTGGTTTGGAAATTCTAAAGATTATGTATTTGATTTTGTAACCCCCTATCCCGACTTTGATGTGGAAGAAATAAGAGATTATGCAAAATCAAAAGGTGTTAAAATGATCATGCACCATGAAACATCCAGTTCTACCCGCAACTATGAGCGGCATTTGGACACTGCCTATAAATTCATGAATGAAAATGGTTACGATGCGGTGAAAAGTGGCTATGTTGGACCAATACTTCCAAGAGGTGAAAATCATTACAGCCAATGGATCAATAACCATTATCAATATGCTATTGAAAAAGCTGCAGAATATAAAATCATGGTGAATGCCCATGAGGCTGTACGGCCAACAGGTGTTGGACGAACCTGGCCAAACCTGATCGGAAATGAATCGGCAAGAGGTACAGAATACCAGGCTTTTGGCGGGTCTAAAGCAAATCATGTCACCCTCCTGCCCTTTACCCGTTTATTAGGTGGCCCAATGGATTACACACCCGGCATTTTTGAAATGGATATCAGCAAACTTAATCCAAACAATCAATCACATGTCAACAGCACCATTGCCAATCAGCTGGCCTTATATGTTACCATGTATAGTCCTTTGCAAATGGCTGCAGACCTGCCTGAAAATTATAACAGGTTCCTGGATGCATTCCAGTTTATTAAAGATGTGGCGCTTGACTGGGACGACAGTAAATACCTGGAAGCAGAACCCGGGGAATATATTACTGTTGCCCGTAAAGCAAAAGGTACCAACAACTGGTTTGTTGGAAATGTAAATGGATTTTCTCCACGTACTTCAAATATTAAGTTTGATTTTTTAGATGCAGGTAAAAAATATACAGCCACTATTTATGCCGATGCAAAAGATGCTGATTATAAAACTAACCCGCAGGCATACACGATCAGGAAAATAACGGTAACCAATAAATCAAAACTTTCGCAATTATCTGTACCGGGTGGTGGATTTGCCATCAGTATAATTGAAAGCGGGAAATAAAGAACACCGTTGGGATGGTTTATTCATAATCATTTCCACGCATTCAGCATTTTTCTAAGGAGGATGATTTGCCCTGTATGATAACTGTTATGGTCTGCCAAAACCAATGCTTCTCTTAAAAGCGTTTGACCCGTACCATGAGCTATTGGTTCATACAATGTATTAGCTGCGGAATTGAGTAAATCAATAAATGCTTTGC
>CAMPGG010000333.1 GCA_946885335.1 uncultured Chitinophagaceae bacterium | reverse complement strand
TGCAGGAAATCAGTTTTTTTCCTTTTTGAAACATCCAGCACAGTGCCATTGCGCATCACTACCTGTCCACCTTCGCCACGTATATATTTTTCAATGAAAAGTTTATTGATGATATGGGAGTGATGAATACGGATAAAATTTTCTGGTGGTAGCAATTCTTCAAAATCTTTTAATGTACGGCTTACTAAAAATTTTTGAACGGGAGTGAGGAAGATATAGGTGTAGTTGTTACTCGCCTCAAGATAAACGATGTCTTCCAGGTTAATAAATTGTAAGCCTTCTGCTGTTGGTATTGGAATACGGCGCGGCGTTTTCTTTTGCAGGCATTCGAGCAAATGTTCTATTTGTAAACCAGGTGTATGTTTAATTTTATTATTTTCTGCTTTGGCAACAGCTAATTTTAAATCATCTATATCTACCGGCTTAACAAGGTAATCCAATGCACTAAACCGTATAGCCTTAATGGCATAATGGTCATATGCTGTAACAAATATCAGTTCGAAGTCTTTATAACTTAATTTTTGTAACATCACAAAACCGTTCATTACCGGCATTTCAACATCCAGAAAAACCAGGTCCGGGTGCAGGCTGTCAATAGCATGTATTCCATCCGCGGCATTTTCGCAAATTGATATAATGTTTACCTGTGGGCAATGTTTATTCAATTTTTCACTCAATGCGCTCAGGTTACTTATATCATCATCAATTAATACCGCTTTTAGCATTTTTTGTTTTGAATAGGTTAACTGTTTATCCTGATCATTGCTTTGGTACCCAAACAAATTCCACCCTCTTCAAGATCAATAATTTCAATATCGTTTGTCCCATTTTTATTATAAAGACTGATACGTTCCCTGGTTATATCAATTCCATAAGATTTTTGCCCTGGCTTGTTAATTTCTTTTATTTCAGCCGCTTGTTTACGGCCTATGCCATTATCCGAGACATAATAAACAATTTGTTCATTCTGCAATTCTGCAGAAATATTCAGTTGCCGGTCATTATCCTGCTTATTCAACAAGCCATGATGAATGGCATTTTCAACAAATGGCTGTATGATCATAGGCGGAACTTTGTAATCACCATTCATTAATTTTTTATCAACAATAAGGTTATAATTGAATTTATTATTACAACGGAATTTTTCCATTTCCAAATACAATTTTAATGTTTCAAAATCTTTTTGAAAAGGAACCAGGTTACTCTTTGAACTGTCAAGTACTGAACGAATCAATTTTGCAAAACGGGAAAGATACGAGGTTGCTTTATCTGCCTGGTTAGTTTGGACCAGGTTGTCAATTGCGCTGAGGCAATTAAAAATAAAATGTGGATTCATTTGCGCCCTTAATGCCTGCATTTCCAGTTCTAAAGCCTTTCGTTTTAATGCGGAATGTTCCTGTTCATTTTTCAACTTTTCATTCTTCCTTTTTAATAAAATGTTGCGAAAGATTAATGACGCAATAATGATAATAACACCCAGGCTAATGAAGAGTAAATTTTTCTGCTGGGATTGTTTTTGTAATTGCATTTCTTTCAATGCTAATTCATCCTGTTTATTTTTATTTTCATTTTCCAGGACTTTCATTCTTGCTGCCGATTCTTCTGAAGCAGTATACAGCGCAGCTCTTAAAGCAAATTGTTCTTTGTCTATAGAGTCTTTCAGTGTAGTATATAACCTGAAATAATGGTATGCACTGTCAGTATTATTGATTTTTTCAAAAAGAGAAGACATTAATAAATAAGCTTCTTTTCTAAAATAATTGTTTGAAGTCCGGTTACTGTTTTGTTTGAGTTTACGGGCATACACCAATGCATTATTAAATTCAGCTTTACCTCTATAAGCCTTTGCCATCATTAACTCGGCATGCATGAGTGCAATGGCATTTTCACTTTTTTTTATTTTATCACCCCTTGATAAAAAATGCTGCAATACCTTATCGTATTCTTTATTATTCAATTTTGCATGATGGCTAAAATCAAATATCATCCAGTCCCTGAACCTTTCCTGGATTGCTTTATCCTGGGTTAGGACTAATAAATTACGTTTATGTTTTTCCTGGAAATAGATGGCTGAATCAACCTGATTCAATTGCAGGTAGGCATAACCGATATCCTGATAATGAGGCCATAATAAAATAAATGAATTGTTGCGATAAGAAAGAAATTCATCATAATAACGTAATGCATTTTCCGGATCACCAGAATAATTAAAAGACCTGGCAATAAATGCAAGAGATATGGCAGCCAGGAAGGAATCATTTACCTGCTTACCTATCATTTGACTTTCTATTAAATTTTCAAATGCTTTCCAATAGGTTCCTTTTTTGGCATACTTAAACCCGATTGCCTGGTGAGCCCAGCCTATGGAAGATTTATTGCCCGATAGATAAGCCTTTTCCAATGCAAGTTTCAGGGCAGTGTCCGCATTCTCTATTTGTCCGTTTAATGTATAAGCAGTTCCAAGTAACCGGTATGCATTGGATTGTAATGCAGTATTAACTGGGTTTTGAAGTTCTGATAAAGCCTGTTTACAAAGCATAATCATACTATCCAGGTTCCCTAATAGCTTCCCTACAGTTTCAGCTTGCAGAAGAAGTGATAAGCCTTTGCCCTTTTCATAATTTATTTTTTTTGATTCTGCATACGCTGATTTTGCATAGAGAAGTGCTGAATCGGAATGAATAAAATGATATATAAATTGTTCGCTTATTTTATTAAGACAATCTGCTTTTGAAATTCCTTTTAAATTAGGAATAGATTCTTTTAATTCATTAACACGGGGCGTTTGGGCAAATGAATGCATCGACATTAAAAGGACGATGAATAATAGTCGGAAGCCCATAAATGGAGATTTTCCAATTCCCATTAAATTTACTTTATCTGTTCAAAAGAATAGTAAAACGTTTGACGTGTTAATGGTCAAACGTTTTTTTATTTTAGTATGAAATTGTTCCTTCGTAGGTAATGCTACCTTCTGAGTGCCCTGGAATGGCAATGGTAAAACCTGTAAAATTGCCGGTTGCCTGTTTAAATCTCCCCGTACCTCCTGTAATAATATGATCCATTACTACCGTATTTGTACCCTGGGGATTTGGTGTTACTGTACCGGTAAAAGTGGTATAAAATTCATCTCCATTGGCGGCCTTAAACACAGTAGTTCCGGAATTTCTGAATGGCGGCGGAGTTGTAAAATAAATTGTTGGGTAAGCGATAAACATGCTGCGGCCTAAATGAGAAGATTCTCCATACCCTGTAATTTCTTGTTGCATTATTGGAGGACCCACTAATATCCTGGCTGAAGTAGTATAAGTTCCTTTTATAGGCAATTGTTTTTCAGTTTTTTTTGCAGATGAGCTGATCAGCAGTTGATCATCTTCATTTGTCATGGATTTATTACATGCCGTAAATCCAATAACCAATGCCATACAGGCAAGCATAAAACTATACTTTTTCATTTTTATTTTTTTTATTGTTAAAAATGCTTTGGATGATGTTGGAATTACCGCGCAGTAATACTTAAAGCCCGTTATTGTAACTGCTTTAATTGTGTTATCAAAAACACAGTATGAAATTAATTGCAGATAACAGGGAAATAAAGCCCAATTGATTAATTGGGTGTAGAAATTGATTAAGTGGAAATTTTATTGAGCTTTATCAAAGACAAATAATTTCTTTAAAACTACAATCCAGTCAATCTTCAACAAACTGAAAGGATTAAATTTTATAGAAAGTCTATGAAATTCTTTAATAACAAAGGCTTAATGATCATTTCCCATTGAATATTGCCTTTCTTTTTTCTAAAAAGGCGGAAGTGCCTTCCTTCATATCC
>CAMPGG010000332.1 GCA_946885335.1 uncultured Chitinophagaceae bacterium | reverse complement strand
AGAATCAAAACATAACGTTAAAAAACATATGCTTTAACAACAAAACAGAAAACTTTCATGCAATCATACCGTCTTTTGCATCGTTAATCACATGTGTGTAAAACAATCGTTTTCACCCATAATCAACAATCAATAGATTTGTATGACTAATACCATTTACATGCAAGAAGGGTTTGAGAAACAAAAGAATGTAAAAGCATCAGCGGTTACATTGGCAACAGCAGGTTTATTGCTATTGATCATGATATTGATTAAATGGCCCGTTCCTGTCATTGAAGCTGCCCCTGAAATGGAATACCTTGAAGTTAATTTAGGAAATGGCGATCTTGGTTCAGGTGATGATCAGCCCCTTTTACCTGGCGAACCTGCACCTTCCCAACAAGTGGCTTATAATCCACCGGTTCCTGTTCGTTCTGTAGCCGATAATGCCAAACAAATTGAAACAGACGATCTGAATACAGATGCACCTGCAATCAGGCAACCTGCAACAAATAATACAACAGCAACTAAAATAGATAACGAAAACAGAACGGTTAAAACCAAAACCACTACTTCACCAGTAGTTTCGCCTGCTCCTCCCAAACCAAGAGCTGTGTTAGGACGTACAACCGGTGGCACAGGAAATGGCGGAAATGGTGCCGATACATATAAACCAGGTTCAGGAGAAGGTATAGCAGGTGGTGAAGGAGACCAGGGTCGTGTTGGTGGTGTGCCGGGTGGTAAAGATTATACCGGAACACCAAAGAATTTCGGTGTACGGGTATTGCAGATCAGCAATCAATCATTCGAAGATGATTTTAATGAAAATGCAAAAGTAGCTATGGAAGTAACTGCAGATGCAAATGGCAAAGTTACATCTGCCGTATTTAATCTAAAGAACAGTACAACCAATAATCGTTCAATGATCGATATTGCCCAGCGCAAAGCATTTCAATTGAAACTGGGTTCTTCAGATGGCGGACAAAAAGGAATTGTTGTCTTCAATTTTAAAGTGAAAGGCTAAATTATACTCATTACAGTTTTTATGATCCCGGTTGAGAAACCGGGATTTTTTATGATACGTTCTATTTCCAATTTTTGAATTTTCAAATTTTAAATTCTCCAATTGTTTCCATTTAATTTTGCGCCATGAATTATGCGCAAACAATTGAATACCTATATAACAGGTTGCCCATGTTTTCCAGGATTGGGCCACCGGCATTAAAGCCCGGACTTGATAATATAACCAGGCTATGCAATAGTTTAGGTGATCCGCATAAAAAATTTAAAAGTATTCATATAGCAGGTACCAATGGAAAAGGTTCTGTAAGTCATATGCTGGCTGCCATATTTCAATCGGCGGGTTATAAAACAGGTTTACATACTTCACCGCATTTATATGATTTCAGGGAAAGATTAAAAGTGAACGGTGAACCTGCACCTGAAGAATTTGTCACAGCATTTATTGAAAATATAAAGCCATTGATCGAAGAAATGGTTCCCAGTTTTTTCGAGATTTCAATAGCAATGACATTTACCTATTTTGCTGAACAAAAAGTTGACATTGCTATTGTGGAAACCGGGCTTGGCGGAAGGCTGGATAGTACAAATATTCTGCATCCCGAACTCAGCATCATAACCAATATTGGCCTGGATCATATGCAGTTGTTGGGAAATACGCCTGCAGAAATTGCATTTGAAAAAGCAGGTATTATTAAAAAAAATACACCTGTTGTAATAGGTGAAGCAGATCCTGATATTGCTACTGTTTTTGAAAAGGTTGCCCACGAGGTGAACGCTCCACTCTCCTATGCCACGAATCAATTCAGCATTGTTGATTATCATAACAGGATACATTCATTAGAAGCAGAGGTGGCCAAAAAAAACTACCTGGATCATTTTAAATATGAAATTGACTTACCTGGCATTTATCAACTAAAAAATTTATTAACTGTTTTGCAGGCAACAACAATTCTAAATCAACTGGATTGGAAACTGGATAACGAATACGTCCGCAAAGGATTATCAAATGTTCGGAAACTAACTGGCTTACATGGACGCTGGGAGGTTATTCATGAAAAACCCCTCGTAATTCTTGATGTTGCACACAACGAAGATGGGATCAGGATGGTTTTGCAGCAATTAGAAATTATTGCTCCAACACGTATTCATTTTATTTTAGGAATGGTAAAAGATAAAGCGATCGATAATATCCTGGCATTGTTACCAGCTGGTGCGCAGTATTATTTTACGCAAGCACATGTTCCAAGAGCCCTGGCTGCGGAGCAATTACAAAAGCAGGCTGCAAATTTTCATTTAGTGGGTGATACTTTTGATGATGTGAATGATGCGTTGAAAACGGCGCTTAACCATGCAGGTGAGTCGGATTTGATTTTGGTTTGTGGCAGTGTATTTTTAGTTGCTGAAGTCAGGCGTTTTTAACCGATAATTCTTCCAGTTTTTCCAATGCATAATGAATACAGGTTACATGCATAGCCTGGATGATCTTATGCTCCCTGATCAGTTGTTTTAATTCTTCCATGCTATATAACATCACTTCAATTTCCTCGTGTTCATCCAGTTGCTGTTCACTAACTTTTTCTCCACCTGTAGCCAAAAACATGTGCATCCAGTTACTATTGGTTGATGGATTTGGCGATGTTTTGCCCAGGTAATAATATTTTTCAAATGAATAGCCCGTTTCTTCTTTCAACTCCCGGCTTATGGCATGTTCAAGATTTTCATCTGTATCATCAACACAACCACCTGGAATTTCTATGCTTACTTCTCCAATGGCATGACGATATTGTTTCACCATCACAACTTGTTGATCGCGGGTAATGGCCAATACGGTTACCCATGTTGGAAATTCATAAACATAATATGGTGAAACAATGGTTCCATCCGGTTTTCTGCAAGTATCTTTTCTTACCTTGAACCAGGTATCCTTAAATAAATAGGTTGAATCTAATATTTCCCATTTCAGATCTTTCATATCAAACATTTATTTCCAGTTCATTCTTTCACGAAGTGTAACTATCTGTGCAACATGATGACGACTATGCCATGCATAACTGCCCAACAAATACCAAAGCGTGAATTTCATTTTATGTTCAGGGTGAAAAATAGGTTTCTCCCAATCGGCTTGTTCTAAATGATCCAGTAGTTCAACCCAACGGGCATGTAATGCAAAAAGCAATGTTACCGATATATTAACCGGTATATTTTTAACATCAGGCAGCTCAGCCCATTTATCCTGGTCGTATGGTTTAATAGTTGGTTCATCTTCTGTTAAAGCAAGTTTGAAACGACAATAAGCATTTATGTGGCTGTCCGCAACATGGTGTACTACCTGCAAAACAGTCCATCCATTTTCACGATAAGATGTTTCTAATTGATTTGCATCGAGGTTTAAAATCGCCTTTTCAATATGATTGGGCAGAAAGCGAATATCACCTATCCATTGCTGTTTTAATGCTTCAGAAAAAGGCTGCGGCTCATACTCACCAATTGGATATCGTAAATCCATTGTTATTTAATTTAAAATGCAAAATCAAAATGTAAATAGCTTTCAATATTGATGCTCATAAAATAAATTATCAACTTTTGAAAATGGAACACTTATTCATTGGCTAATTATCAAATTGTCAAATTGTCAAATTAGATTTCATCCTTCCCTCAAAGAATGACCCGTTAAATTTATAAATACATCTTCCAAATTTGCCTTTTTCATTTCTTTGGGTCTTTCAAATCCTGAACTCACTAATTCATCAATTAATAAATCCGGTGTTGATAGTGCAACGATCTCTCCCGAATCAATGATTGCCACCCTATCACATAACTTTTCCGCTTCATCCATATAGTGTGTAGTCAGGATTACCGTTGTTCCTTTATCCCTT
>CAMPGG010000331.1 GCA_946885335.1 uncultured Chitinophagaceae bacterium | reverse complement strand
GTTTTCGCCTGGTTTCTTTGGGTTCTATCACTTCATCAATAAAACCTCTTTCAGCCGCCAGGTAAGGAGTTGCAAACTTTTCAGCATATTCTGCTTCTTTTTCCAATAGTTTTTTGGCAGGATCTGCGGATTCAGAGATTTCTTTTTTGAATATTATTTCGCTGGCACCACGTGCACCCATAACCGCTATTTCTGCTGTTGGCCAGGCATAATTCATATCGGCACCAATATGTTTTGAATTCATCACATCGTAGGCACCGCCATAAGCTTTCCGGGTAATGACTGTAATGCGTGGTACCGTTGCTTCACTGAATGCATACAATAATTTTGCACCATTGGTAATAATGCCATTCCATTCCTGGTCCGTACCGGGTAAAAAACCGGGAACATCAACCAATACCAGTAAGGGGATATTAAAGCAATCGCAAAATCTTGTAAATCTTGCCCCTTTTACGGAACTGTCTATATCTAAAACACCTGCTAAAAACATCGGTTGATTGGCTACTATGCCAATGCTTCTTCCAGCAATTCTTGCAAAACCAACCACGATGTTTTCCGCAAAATTTTTATGTACCTCGAAAAAAGAGCCTTCATCACATATACCGTCAATCACTAACCGAATATCGTAGGGTTGGTTGGCGCTCTCTGGTACAATTGTTTCCAGCACTTCTCTTAATTCTTCACCTAACTCATAGGGTAATTTGGGAACAACATCTTCACAGTTTTGCGGCATATAACTCAATAATCTTTTTACCTGTTCAATGCAATCCACATCATTCAAAGCTGTAAGATGCGTTACACCAGATTTGGTTGAATGCGAATAGGCGCCACCTAATTCTTCGGATGTTACGGATTCATTCGTAACGGTTTTTACAACATTGGGACCGGTAACAAACATGTAACTGCTGTTCTCCACCATGATGGTGAAATCCGTCATAGCGGGGGAGTATACAGCACCACCGGCACATGGACCCATGATTGCCGAGATCTGTGGTATGACGCCGGAAGATTGAACATTCCTGAAAAATATATCCGCATAACCTCCCAGTGACCGTACGCCTTCCTGGATTCTTGCACCGCCTGAATCATTCAACCCGATCATTGGCGCACCGGTCTTCATGGCCATGTCCATGATCTTGCAAATTTTTTCTGCATGTGTTTCTGAAAGTGCACCCCCAAAAACAGTGAAATCCTGCGCAAAAACATAAACCAATTTTCCATTGACCGTTCCATATCCTGTAACAACACCATCACCATAATAACGCTGGTTCTCCATACCAAAATCTTTGGTGCGATGGACAACCAATGCGCCGATTTCCTCAAACGAACCTTCGTCCATTAACAGCATGATGCGTTCTCTTGCGGTTAGTTTTCCTTTTTTGTGTTGAATCTCTATTCGTTTTGCACCACCGCCCAACTTTCCTTCTTCGATTTTTTCTTTGAGTATGTCAGCTTTTGATTTCATATAAAATGTTGAAGCTTTTAAAAGCTTAAGTAGATTGAATATTTTATCATTTTGCCAGCCTGCGTTTCCAGCTGGTAGATTTATTTTCAACAGGTTTCACTGTTTTCTGTTTATCCATCCAATACTTTAATGCAATAATGGCGGCTATTTCTGCATTGGATTTTTGTTTTTCTTTTAACTTGTCCGGCGTGTAAAAGTTATTTACAAAATGGGTGTCAAAATTTCCTGTAATAAAAGCATCGTGTTCAAAAACAAAACGGCCAAAGGGCAGGGTAGTCTCAACGCCTTCAATTTTAAAATTTTTGATGGCGGCTAATATCATTTCAATGGCTTCCGTTCTTGTTTTTCCATGCACAACCAGTTTTGCAATCAGTGGGTCATAATAAATGGGGATGGCCATTCCTTCATCATAGCCATCATCAATGCGTATACCCGTTCCCGTTGGTTTTTGATAAGTTTCCAACGTGCCGATGGATGGTAAAAAATTATTCAATGGATCTTCAGCATAAACACGTAATTCAATGGCATGGCCATCCATTTTAAGATCATTCTGATTAATATTTAATTTTTCTCCACGGGCTATTTTGATTTGTTCTTCAACAAGGTCTAAACCGGTGATCATTTCGGTAACCGGGTGCTCCACCTGCAACCGGGTATTCATTTCTAAAAAATAAAAATTCAACTGGTCATCCATTAAAAATTCAACCGTGCCGGTACTTACATAATTGCAGGATTTGGCAACCAACACTGCAGCCTCACCAATTTGTTTTCTTAATTCTGGGGTGATGATGGCCGAAGGTGTTTCTTCCACCACTTTCTGGTGACGGCGCTGTATGCTGCATTCTCTTTCGAAGCAATGGATCACATGTCCAAATTTGTCAGCCAGTATTTGTACTTCAATATGCCGTGGCGAGCTTACATATTTTTCTAAAAAAACGGAACCGTCACCGAATGAAGATTTGGCTTCACTGGTGGCTCGCTGCATTTGTTCTGCCAGTTCGGCTTCGGTTTGAACAATACGCATTCCTTTTCCGCCACCACCAGCAGATGCTTTTAACAGTACCGGGTAACCGATTTCTTTGGCGATTTTTTTTGCCACTTCAATATCTTCTATGGCTTGATCAATGCCAGGCACCATGGGAATATCATATTTCTTTACACATGCCTTTGCCGCCAGTTTGCTGCCCATGATCCGCATGGCATCGGGACCGGGTCCAATAAATATGATACCTGCATCTTCAACTTTCTGCGCAAAATCTGCATTCTCACTTAAAAATCCATAGCCGGGATGAATGCCATCTACCGAAAGTTCTTTACAAAATGCGATGATTTTATCTCCATCCAAATAAGATTGACTGGAAGGAGCAGCGCCGAGGCAAACCGCTTCATCGGCAAACAACACATGTGGTGCATGGCGATCGGCATCCGAATAAACTGCCACGGAACGAATGCCCATTTTTTTGATGGTTCGCAAAATTCTTAATGCAATCTCGCCACGGTTAGCTACTAATATTTTCTGCATCCGGTCTTTTATTTTTTCTGGTGATTTGTTAATGCAATTCAACCAATACCTGCCCCTTATCTACTGCCTGGCCTGCTGTTACATGTATCTTTTTGATACTTGCATCGCAATGGATCATGATACTGTTTTCCATTTTCATGGCTTCTAAAATAATGATCCGGTCTCCCTGTTTTACTTCCTGCCCGTCTGTAACAGAAATTTCAAGCACCAACCCTGGCATCGGGGCCTTGATGTCTTTGATTTGTTGGGCAGCGGTTCTATCAAAACCCATTTGTTCCAGCATCTGGTCAAGTTCATTATTGATTTCAATATGAAAGATTTCACCGTCAACTTCTATCACCAGTTTTTTCTTTTCAATTTCTTCTGAAATAAGTTTTGCGTTCACTGACCGGTGGTTCCTGATCATATGGAAATTACCAGGCGATGTTGTGATGATATTCATTTGTTCAATCTCACCTGCAGTAAAAGAAAATGTATAATCATTTGATTTCACTTTATACGGTATGCCTGTGCTCATTTTGTTGCTGGTTATTTAATTATTGGTGATAATATGGCCGTAAGTTCGATGATATATGCGGCTTCTAAGATCCATCTGTTTTCCATAAAACATTTTTTAGGCTAACAGGATGAAAGTAACATTAATTTACACCAGCAGGCTATGATTTCAAAAAAATATCATGTGTGATCAAACGAAAATCATGCAGAAACATGTGTTATCGACTTGCTGAAATTAATTTGTATGCTAATGCTGCTGATTGAAAAAGAAGAAAAATCCCCGGGAATCAGTTTTTGAAACTATAAACCAGGTTCACCAATCCTGATGAATATGTTTTTGTGTCAATTAAGTTTAATGGTATCCTGTTTTTTATTTCACTAAATAAAGGTTTCCCGCTGCCCAGGATAATTGGATGAATGGCCAGGCTC
>CAMPGG010000330.1 GCA_946885335.1 uncultured Chitinophagaceae bacterium | reverse complement strand
ACCATCAGCCAGCAAACAGCTAAAAATGTTTTTTTATGGCAGGGAAGAAGCTGGATAAGAAAAGGATTTGAAGTTTACTTTACAAAAATGATAGAATGGATTTGGGGTAAAGAAAGGATACTGGCTGTGTACCTGAATGTAATTGAAATGGGTGAAGGAGTTTTTGGTGCGGAAGCAGCAGCACAGGCTTATTTCAATAAACCAGCTTCTAAACTGACTCGCATACAAGCTGCCAGGATTGCATCAGCATTGCCAAATCCAAAAAAATATACCATCAAACCCATTTCCGCATATGTTTTAAAAAGACAATATTGGGTGATGCGACAAATGAATCATTTAAAAGGTGATAAAGAAATTCAGGCTCTGTTAAATACGAACGATAAATAAATCATTGTATTTCCAATGAAATTTTTTCACTGTTATGACTCGCTGGATATTCACCCGCCTGCAATGCAATTCGCAAATAATAATTTCCTTTATCCAAATGATGCGGTGCCCTGATCAAAACATGGAGTGTATTGGCCAATTGAGATGGTGTGATGTTTAACAAAATATCTTTTACCCATTTATTTTTCTGAAAAATGCCTAATCGCATGGAAAAGTTTTCTTGTTTCATTTTCTGTAATGCCAGCCTGTGCAGGGGATCAATTTTAAGAGAAGCATGAATAACTAAATCTTTTCCAGCCGAAGAAATCATACTTCTTTCCTCGGTTAAAAATTGAATAGTACTGAATGAAACAAAAGAACTATCATATCTATACCCGATAATGCCAATGGGGGTATTCATGGTTTTTGGAAATCTTTCTATGTTGTAGATATCTAAATTATACACTGGTTTTTCTAACAACCGGGTTTCAACCGGCCAGTAATTATAATTATTCTTTCTTCCCTGGTACCAGTTTAAAGAATGTGTGGTTTGGCCGGTGTAGAACCAGTATTTGGAAGCACGCTGGTAGGAGTTGTTCCACACCACAGGTAATCCCCGGGTTTCCTGTTTCATTTTTTCCGGCCAGTGTTTCCATGAATGAAATCGTTCTTTCATCGTTTCCATTGGTAAAATATCCACGACCATGGCTATGCGCAGAAAAATGATGACCAGCAGCGAAAAGGGCAATGTGATATAAAGTGCTTTTTCCCAATTCGATCTTTTTTTGATGAAATGATATGCAAGAATAACCAGGGGAATTAAAACAGGTGCCGTCCAGTTTGCTTCCACCCTGCCGCGGAATGAACTGATGAAAAAGAATATATAGAATCCAACCAAAGTAAATTGCAGCGCCCTGGTCCATTTATCTTTTTGTTGATTCCTGAATAAGAGAGCAGCGGGTATCAATATCAAACCTGCTATCGGCCCTGCCATTAAAATTTGACCACCGATATATTCAGTAGTATAAGAAAATTTATACTGGTTTACATTGCTTTCTATTAGATGGTATTTAAAACTGACATAATCATGCTGGTATTGCCAGTATAAATGCGGTAAAAAACAAAGGATGGCAATCCCAACGGCTAATAAAAAACCTGGCCGGAACAAAAGCCTGGGATTTGAAAGAAATGTAAAAAAAATGATCACTACGCCATGGTATTTGCTGTACATCAGGGCGCTCATTACAAGACCTAACAATATAGCGTAACCGAAAGAGGATGTATGCAGGAACTTTTTATATACCCAAAAGAAAACGGCTGTGAAAAAAATCAGCGGAATATCCGGGGCCGCCATGAATCCCGCAATCTGTAAAATGGCCAGCGAAAGAATGATAGTATAAAAAAGATATGGTTTTTCTTTGCCGGTTAACTTTTCCAGTAACAGTATTGTACCCAGGTTCATTAATAAAGGAATGAACCTGATGCCCAGTTCATTTTGAAAAATACTGTAACCTGCTTTTATTATAATGGCCGTTAAAGGCGGGTGATCGAAATAACCCCATGCCGGGAAAAGCGAATAGACCCAATAATATGCTTCATCATCCTGTAGTTCCGTATATGCAGCCTGCCAAAGGCTAAGGATTAGCCAGCAAAAATAAAATATACTGCGGTGATGCCTGGTCAAAAAACGGTTCATCTACCTAAAGATAAATCGACCTGTTTCAAATTTGAAAATGTTTATCAATCTCCCGGGTTGCAATTTGCAGTCGTTGTTCATTGTTCCCACTGATCAGTGCCCATGGCGTAGATTGATTCACCATAATATCTTTATAAATGCTGAAAAGCCTTTGACGAATTTCCAGGTCCGGGTATTCCCTAAATTCATCCTTAACCCAGGGAAGATCAGTATTGCAAAGCAGGTAATAATCATATTTTCTTTCCGCAATCTTTTCAAGTATCCATGGGTGACATTCACCAAATACAAATTCACACCAAACTTTCATTACATACATATCAGTATCAATAAACAATAATGGAGAGTATGCTGAAGTGGCATTTTCTGTTAATTGTTTTTTTAGTTTCTCGGCATATTGATCTTCCAGTAACAATTGATTTTTTGCAATGGTGAGTAGATCATCATAATCATAGCGATTTTCTTTTTTCAATAAAAATTCCCTTGCATATTCGGGCACCCATAAAGTGTTGTAGTGATGAGCCAGTTCTGTGCACAAAGTGCTCTTACCCGTTGATTCAGGACCAATGATCACTATTTTTTTTATATCGGGAGATGTTTTCAATTATTACCTAATCAACTTTTACGGTATCCATTTCAAACACAATTGTTGCTTTTTTTGCCGCCCGTTTCTGCCATTCAGCTAATCCCCAAAAAGCAAAAATCAACAGGATAAAATAATATACACTGGTAAAAACATATTGTTTTACAAAGTACAATGGAATGGAAGCGATATTAGTAGCAATCCACCAATACCAGCTCTCCACTTTTTTACGTGCCATCAGCCACATGGCAGTAAAAGCAGTTGCTGATGCAAATGCATCAGCCCAGGGAATGGCTCCCGGAAATTCTGTTCTCAATAATCTTAAAGCAATAAATAACACGGAATAAAATGCGGCGAAAAATAATAATTGTTCCCGCCATTCTTTGGCAGTTGATTTTTTTATATGAACGATGTGATGATGCTGCGCATCTTTCCGGGTCCATAAAATCCATCCATAAATACTCATGATAGTATAATACAAATTCACCGTGGCTTCACCCAGCAAATGGCCTTTCAAACTCAGGTAAATATAGATGGTGGTATTTATGAGACCCACCGGGAATACCAGTATATTTTCTTTGCGACTGAACCAGACACTGGCTATGCCCGTGATCACGGCAATGAATTCAAGTAAGGAAGTGTTTTTTAATCCGTCTAAAAATTGCTGAAAAATATCCTGCAAGCTTTTGATTTTTAAAAATGTGCTTCAAAGATAAAAGCAATGAAGGGATGCCTTTGTTTTAATCCTGCATACATCAGCAATCCTCGCACATCTTTTTTAAATTTTCCAATCCAGTAGTAAATTGTTTGTTTAGATTTTTTTTCAGAAAGGGCCCAATGAGTCTTGCAGATGGATATGAAAGATCACCATGATTATTCCATGTTACCCTGGTTTCGTTTTCCCCGATTGGTTCAAATTGCCAGTTGTCTTTTGCTTTCGACTTCATTGGTTTAATAAATTCAAGGTCGAAGTTTGCGGAACGGTCATCCGTTGCTTGTAAGGTTAAACTGCCATTGCCAACCTTTTTACTATTCCATTCATATTTGTGTCCCGGGGCGCCGGCTCTGCCAGTAATTCTTTTCTGCGCAGCAGGATCCATCTGTTGCCATGGATTCCATCTTGAATAATTCTCCAGGTCAATGATTCGCCCTTTAACATCGGCAACAGGTTTTGCTATAATCACCGACTTTTCAACCTGGTATTTTTTAGGCATAAATGCCGCCAGTATCAATAAGCCTACAATTAAACCGGCAAGTATATAAATAACGATCATCAAAAAAAGATTTCCG
>CAMPGG010000329.1 GCA_946885335.1 uncultured Chitinophagaceae bacterium | reverse complement strand
TTAAATGGAACAGGCCTGGAAGACCTGATGAGACAGGTGGGAAGGTGGTATGATGTGGATGTTATGTATACAGGTAAAGTCCCTGCCAGGAAATTCGGGGGTACCATTAGCAGGAATGTGAATCTCTCTTCATTGATAAAGGGGTTGAACGAACAGGGCTTGAATGTTAAACTGGAGGGCAGAAAGGTAATTGTGAGAGAACCCAAATAAGGAATATATAAGAAGCTTTAAAATACCAATCCAAAAATACCTGTGAAACTGGTTGTTCAAAAAAAACCGGAAGTGTTGGCACACTCCCGGCAATAAGTTTGGGCAACCCAAAATACAATTAGCAGACTGCTTTCAGATTTAAAACCCAAACAACACAAATTTATGGAAAATGAATTTTGTAAGACCGGAATACAAACAACCATTAACCGTTTGTCCGGATCACCAAAACAAACCAGTCCCGAGTTAATCGGGATGTTGCGAATTATGAAGATCACAGCTATTTTATTATTTGCTGCAGCATTGCATGTAAATGCCGAAGGTTTTAGCCAGAAGGTAAACCTGCAGGTAAAAAATGCATCCCTGGAACAGGTATTCAGCCAGTTGCAAAAGCAAACCGGTATGTCATTTATCTGGGATGAACAGGTACTCAAACAAACAAAACCTGTCACGGCAAATATTAAAAATGCAAGTATAGAAATGGTCCTGGATATCTGCCTGAAAAATCAGCCGGTTGATTACACCATTATTCAAAATATGGTTGTTATTAAATCAAAAAAGGACAGACTTGTTTTGAATGCAATGGATGCTCCTCCACCTATAGATGTAAAGGGTAGGGTGGTTAACGAAAACGGTGACCCTGTTGCTGGTGCTTCTGTAGTGGTGAAAGGAACTAATCAGGGAACCAACACTAATAATGATGGGTATTTTACCATTAGAAATGTAGATGAAGGTGCCACACTTATTATCAGTGGTGTAAACATTGTTGTTCTGGAAATTAAAATAGACGGAAGAACGGATATTGGTACTGTAAGGACAAAGGTTAAGGTAACTCAGGAGGAAAATGTAGTAGTGAATACAGGTTACCAAAGAATACCTAAAGAAAGGGCAACAGGAAGTTTTGTGCATATCGATAATGAGTTGTTTAACAGGCGGGTTGGTACTGATGTGTTAAGCAGACTGGATGGAATTACCAGTGGGTTAGTTTTTAATACAAACAGAACAAAACTTGAATCTGACAATGTTGTGAGTGATATCACTATTAGAGGTATTAGTGGGATATTATCTGAAGACAAACCCTTGATTGTGTTGGATAATTTTCCATATGACGGGGATATTCAAAATATTAATCCCAATGATGTGGAGAGTGTAACCGTGCTTAAAGATGCAGCTGCTGCATCAATCTGGGGAGCCAGAGCTGCCAATGGAGTGATTGTAATAACCACAAAAAAGGCTAAGAGAGGGGAACGTATGAGAATTGAGGTGAATACCAATACAACAATTGGACAAAGGCCCGATTTGTTTTATGATCCCGGTTTCTTGAATTCTCACGAGTTCATTGACCTGGAGATGGATTTGTTTGACAGGGGATATTTTAATTCTGTTATTAGCTCGAATAGTAAATCAAGGATTAGTCCTGTTGTGGAAATACTACTTAAAGAACGAAATGGTGATATTTCCAGTGAAGAAGCAAAAAATCAGATAGACAAATTAAGAGGAATTGATAACAGGGACCAGCTATCCCAGTATTTTTACAGACCTGCTATTAATCATCAAAGTTCAATAAATCTTCGGGGAGGATCTGATAAATTCACATATTTTTTGTCTACCGGATACGATAAAAATGTACGAAGTGCAGTTGGAAATGATTATAGCAGGGTTAATCTGAATGCTCAAAATACTTATACTCCGGTAGAAAATCTTGAATTAAGTTTTGGGATTTTATATTCTACCACTTCTACAAATAACAATCATCACTTTCCTTCCAGATCTCATACCCCACCATACTCGCTTTTTGTAGATTCAGAGGGGGAGGCAATTCCAAAAGTGAACCTTTACCGGGAATCATATCTCAATACTTTGGAAGGCCTGCCATTATTGGATTGGACATATAAGCCTTACGAAGAGATTGCATTAAGTGATAATCGCAGCAAAGTTCAGGATACGCGTATTAACCTGGGGATAAAATACAGGTTTTGGAATAGTTTGAATTTCGAAGTTAAATATCAGCACCAAAGACAAATCAGCCATACCCGGGATTACCAAAGTCAGGAAAGATATTTAACCCGCGATCTTATTAATAGATTTACCTCTGTTGATAATAATGTATTTACAAATAATGTTCCGGTAGGTGGAATTTTGGATCAACAGCAAAATTCAATTCAGTCAAATACTCTTCGACCTGAATTAAATTATTCCAACACCTGGGGTAAGCATGAGTTATATTCTATTGTTGGACTCGAAGTTCGCGAAATTAATGGGGAAGGTTATACAAACAGGTATTATGGCTACAATGATGAAACTGCTGTGTCATTAAGGGTTAATTATGATGTGCGTTATCCGCAGTTTCACAATAACTCAATGATGAATATACCCTTTATGGATGATGTATCGGGCACTACAAATCGTTTTGTTTCCCGGTTTGCAAATTTTGCCTATACATATGATAAACGATTTACTTTTTCGGCCAGTGCAAGAAAAGATGCATCCAATCTTTTTGGAGTTAGGGCAAATCAAAAAGGAGTACCGTTATGGTCCATTGGTGGTTCCTGGAATATCAGTAATGAAAAGTTTTACTCACGTGAGCTAATTCCATTTTTAAAAGCCCGCGTTACCTACGGATTTAATGGGAATATAGATAACTCTGTTACAGCTTTTCCAACTGCCAGAGCAGACAGGAACTCGTATCTTTCGATTCCTACTGTGATTATTACAAATCCGGGTAACCCTGATTTAAAATGGGAGAAAGTTGGCGTTTTAAATGTTGGAGTAGATTTTGCTTCCAAAAACCGGTTAGTGTCCGGGTCAATAGAATATTATTCAAAGAAAGGAAAAGATATTTTTGCCTGGGGATATACATCTGCAATGGCTGGTTTTGGTAGATCTTTTATAAAAGGAAATTATGCGGAAATTAAGGGACGCGGAATAGACTTGAATTTGAATGTCAAAATACTTCAGCGGGAGCTCAAATGGGACGTGAATGCCCTGTTTAATTTTGTTGATGATATTGTATCAAAAAATATCAGAGAAGGTGGAACTTCTCAGCTTATAGACCTGGGGATGAGAACCCGAAATTACCCAATAACCGGGTATCCTCTTTATGGTGTTTATTCCTATAAGTTTGCCGGACTGGACAATCAAACAGGTGATCCTTTAGGCATACTTGATGGCGATGTAAGTAAAGATTATTCCCATTTGAATCGGGCAAGTTTTAATGAGCTTGTTTTTCATGGACGGGCAACTCCTTCCCATTTTGGATCATTAAGAAATACATTTTCCTGGCGGGGTGCCTCCTTATCCTTTAACCTGGTTTATAAGTTGGGTTATTTTATCAGGCGAGAATATGCTACAAATCCATTTTCATCTAAAAGTTCCTGGAGTAGTACGCACAAAGATTTTTCTAACCGGTGGAAAAATCCGGGTGATGAAGAAATCACCAATATACCCTCATTTAGCTATCCTTATAACAGCAACAGAAATTTATTTTATTTGCGCTCCTCTGCCTTAGTCGAGTCTGCAGACCACATCAGATTTCAGGATATAAATCTGTCTTACCGGTTTGGTAATAATATATCAAAACGTTTGAAACTTTCAGGACTTGAATTGTATAGCTACATTAATAATTTGGGTATTGTCTGGAGAAAAAATGATAAAAATTTAGATCCAGATGCCGGGGATATACCACCGATAAGAACCGTTGCTTTTGGTGTGCGGGTTACATTATAAAAC
>CAMPGG010000328.1 GCA_946885335.1 uncultured Chitinophagaceae bacterium | reverse complement strand
ATTTTTATGACACACGTAAAATTTATAAACCGCCCTTCAGAAAGATCCTTAAACAATTTAATGGAGGATTTTTTTAAAGCAGCTCCATCAGCAGCATTTAAAAATAATGTACCTGTTAACATTTTTGAAAGCAACGATGCTTACCAGTTACACGTCATATCTCCGGGATTTGACAAAAAAGATTTTGATGTAAACATTGACAAGAACATACTTACCATCAGTGTTGAAAAAGAAATTGGTGAGAAAGAAAATGTTAAACAATTAAGAAGTGAGTACACTTTTCGTCCCTTCAAACGTTCTTTTACATTAGATGAGAAGATAGATGCGGAAAAAATTGAAGCATCATATAATAATGGTGTTTTAACATTAAACCTTCCTTTTAAAACGGAAGTCAAATCACCGGTTAAGCAAATATCAATACAATAAGTATAATAAATTTTTTCTCATAAGCAGTTGGTTTTGGTTTACAACCCCATCGTTTCTACGACGGGGTTTTTTTTAATTGATAAATGTTAATTTCGCCGGGGTTTTATTCATCCATTTGAAAACAAGACATGATAAAGAAGCTAACTTTAGTAATTGCAATTTTCTGGGCAGCGTTTTCCAATGCGCAAATTATTCCTGATACATTGATAAGAACAGATTCAATGGTTCACTACCCTGATACCATTCCGATTGCAGTTCCTGATTCACTTAGAATTACCAATATCAATCCTTATATCACCTTACATGTAGATTCTGTATTAAATTACAAATTTGAGATTAATAAAGATCCTGAAAGATATTATTGGTATCTGAAAAATTCACCGGTTGGACTGCGTATCAATAAGGATAATGGAACGCTTAGTTTCAGACCGGAAAAAAGTTATTTCCTGTCTAACAAATTAAAATATGACACGGAGTACAAAGTCAATATTGGTGTGCAAAGCCTGGATAATCCTACAGACAAGGTAGATACATCTTTTACACTGTTATTTTTCAATACGGATATAATGCCTTCCAGGGTTAAACCAAGTGTAGGCAATGATCTTTTAATTGAAGAAGGGGAAACCATATCTTTTAAAGTACAATGTGAAACTGGCAGTTTTCCTATTGAAAATATTTTATTCAACAGCAACATTCCCATCAATAATTTTTCACTGGTTAATGAGTGTAATGATGAATTTACCTGGACACCAGGATATGATTTTGTAAGAGAATCTGATAAGGACCAGGAAAAGATTGTGCTGTTACATTTTATTGGCAGTACAAGGTTTAAAGTAAAGGATACGGCGGTTGTTAAGATAACGGTTAAAAACTCCCTCAATTACCCGAATGCGGTTATTGAATTTAACCAGATGAAAAAGAATGTTCGCACTTATGTAATGTCATTAAAATTTGCTTTTTTACAGTTAGACAAACGACTTAAAAAAACAAAATCATTCAGAACAACTTTTGATCTCACTTCGGGTACATCTGCTTTAGCTGGGACAATCCTGAATGTCAGCAGTGATCCCGAAGCACAGAAAGTGGGCAAAGTATTACCTAGTGTAGGCGTAGCCGTTGTACCTGTAAAAGAAGCTGTGGCCCCTAATAAAGTGGTTGAACAAAACCAGGCTGCATTGATCAGGGCAAGTATTAAACGGCTTGAATATATTAACAATGACACCTACCTGGTGGGAGATAAGGATCCTGAAATTGCCCGCAAAACAAATAAGTTAAGAGACGAACTAAAACAAGTACAGATTCAATTGATCGAGGTTCCTATTGAGATTGATACCAATATGACAGAAGAGGAATTGAACCGGTATTTTGAAAGTCCAAGAGTTCAAAAAAAATACAGGTTAAAAAATAAATAATCAATCACATCCTGTTTTTCGCCGGGTATCAATCAGGTAATTGATCTTCCAAATACCATTTAAGCGAACCAGCTGAAATGAGTTTGCACCACAATGACTGAATTGCCCGTCATAATAAAATTTATATGGTGTAAATACACTGGCAAGATCTCCATCGATATTGACTGATGTAAAAGTTATTTGTTCATCCAGCTTTCCTTTTTCTTCCTTACCAACAAAACTTATGAAGTTGGTTACATTTTCATTACGGACATTCACTTTGCCTTCTTTATTCCTGACAATTGTTTGAAAGATCACATCATCACTAAAACAATCTTTTAACATTACTGTGTCAACGGTTTTCATACCAAAAAACATCTTATTAATAACAGCAATCACGGAATCTTTTGATTGAGCATTTGCATTGAAACTAACAAGTGTTAACAGAATTAAAAAGTATTTCATTTGGCTGTTTTTAAACATAATCTGGCTAATTAATTGAACAATAAATATAAAAAGGAGTAACATGAAAAATAGATTTTTTTTAACCTTCACATTGATTGCAATAGTTTCTGTTTTTGCAGTTAGTTGTACCACTTCACGAATTTACGGTGATGACCCATACAGGGAAAGAGCACCTTATGGATATTATGATCGCTATGGATATTATGATCCATACGGTTATGGTTACCCGATGAGATCATATCCTAACCGTTATTATGGCGACAGGTATTACAATGACAGGTATTATTATGGTGGCAGAAGCCGCAGACCGCAAGTTGAAAACCGCAATCCTGAAAGACAGCAACAATATGAACAAAGAAGACAGGAAAATACGCGGAAGATCGAAGCAAGTAAAGAAAAGGTGCTTGGCCGCGGAAACTAATTAGTCTCCATTCCTCTGAAAAAGCAACCCCGTTCTTTTGAACGGGGTTTTTTATTTAATAACCTAATATTTTCAACATGCTTTGAGCTGATTGTTCTTTAGCATATAAATAATCAACCAATTTGCCATTTTTATCCTGGCTTACTATTACATGTTTGGGTGAAGGAATCAGGCAGTGTTTAATGCCACCATAACCGCTTATCTGGTCCTGGTAAGCACCTGTATGAAAGAAGCCGAGGTAAAGTGGTTCTTCCCCGTCAAGTTTGGGAAGAAATACTTCATTGATATGTTCTTCGGAATCATAATAATCGTGGCTGTCGCAAGTGATGCCTCCTAACACCACCCGCTGGTAATCATTCTGCCATTTATTAATCGGCAATAATAAAAAGCGTTCGCCAATACCCCAGGTGTCGGGTAAAGTTGTTATAAATGATGAATCGATCATATACCAGATCTCTCTTTCATTCTGGCTTTTCTGATCCAATACGCTGTAGATATGTGCCATGCTTTCACCAACAGTATAACTTCCAAATTCCGTAAAAATATTGGGCATGGGCACTTTGGATCGTTTACACGCTACTTTGATGTTGCGTACAATTTCATTGATCATGAACTGGTAATCATAATCAAATCCAAGAGAATGCTTAATAGGAAACCCTCCGCCTATATTAATTGAATCCAGTTCAGGACAAATCTTTTTTAACTGGCAATACAGGTTAATGATCTTATTCAGTTCGCTCCAATAATAGATATCATCCTTGATGCCTTTATTTAAAAAGATGTGCAACATCTTCAACTGGAACTTATTTTCATATCCTTCTATGCGATCAACATAAAATTCCAATATATCTTTTGCCCTTATGCCTAACCGTGAGGTATAGAATGGAAAGGTTGGTTCCTCTTCAGCCGCTACCCGGATACCTAATTTAAAGGGAACTTTTACAGATTTGGAATACTCTTTTAATTCCTCCTTGTTGTCCAGAATAGGGATTACATTTTTAAATCCTGAATTAAGCAGGCTTGCAATACGCCTTGTGTAAGGTTTTTGTTTAAAACCATTACATATAATAAAAGTGTCTTTATTGATCTTCTTCTTAGCATATAATTTCTTGATAATTTCTATATCATATGCATAAGATGTTTCCAGGTGAATATCCTGTTTCAAAGCCTCTTCTACAACAAAAGAAAAATGAGAACTTTTAGTGCAATAGCAATAAAAATACTCGCCTTCATACT
>CAMPGG010000327.1 GCA_946885335.1 uncultured Chitinophagaceae bacterium | reverse complement strand
TAATAATTCTTATTTCTATCCTTCTGTGGGTGGCTCCTTTGTGTTCACCGATGCATTTAAACTCCCCCGCAATATTTTATCATTTGGTAAGCTGAGAGCTTCATATGCCATTGTTGGAAATGATACACGTCCATACCAATTAATACCTACTTTTTCTTTCCAGGGAATATATAATAACCAGGCTTATGCTTCTCTTGCATCTACTTTTTTTAATCCTGATCTGAAACCGGAAAAGACTGGTTCATTTGAGTTTGGGATTGATCTGGGATTTTTAAACAATCGGATCAATTTAGGAGCGACACATTATAATACATCAACCACTAACCAAATTGTAACTGCGCAGATTACACCAACTAGTGGATATACCCGTCGTTATTATAATGCAGGTGAAATTCAAAATTGGGGTACTGAATTTACCTTATCAGGTTCTCCTGTTAAAAACAAAAATTTTACCTGGAATGTTGTAACTAACTATGCTAAGAATAATTCTGAAGTTATTAGCCTGGTCGAAGGGGTAAATAGTTTCCAGTTGAATTCCTGGTTTGGCAGGTTATTGGTTTTTGCAGAAGTGGGCCAGCCTTATGGGGTGATTCGCGGGGCTGGTTGGAAACTGGATGATAAAGGACGCAAATTGGTTTCAGCTAATGGGCAGCCAATTGTAGAAAGAGGTATTGTTTTAGGTAATGCAATGCCAGATTGGACGGGAGGAATTAATAATTCATTTCGTTATAAAAATTTTAATCTGAGTTTCCTGATTGATATACGTAAAGGTGGAAGTTTTTATTCCGGAACATATCGAAGGTCTCACATATCCGGGGCACTTGCAAGTTCACTGGTGGGACGTGAGGATTATTACTTGCATAGCTATATTTATGGAGAATCATCAGCTAATTTAACTGCGGGATTTATTTATAAAGATGCCTATTTTGAAGATGGAACGCCTAACAACAGGTATTTATCACCACAATCTAATGGCTTTGCAAACCTGGATGAATTGCAGATTTTCGACGCTTCATATGTTAAACTGAGGGAAGTGGTGTTGGGTTATAGCCTGCCTGCTTCATTGTTTAAAAGATCAGGTATTTCAGATGCCAGGATTTCATTGTCAGGAAGAAACTTATGGACTATTTTTAAAAATGCTCCCCAGGGTATAGATCCCGAATCCAGTGTTACTTCCGGTAATGGACAAGGTATTGAATATGGTTCATTACCTCCTTTTTCAACTTACGGAATCGATATCAGGCTCACTTTTTAATTCTATAGTATATGAAAAATATAAATAAATTATTATTACTGGCTTTAGTTTGTATAACAACATTTTCTTCTTGTAAAAAAGAATTGGAAGAAACAAATATTAACCCCAATGATCCGGAAAATGTGGATCCTGAATACTTGTTGAATACATCGGTATATAATACCATCAATTTATTTGCGGGTGATATGAGACAAAGAGTATTTTCTCATTATTCCAATTATGTTTCAGTAGGTGGTGGACAAATGCCACGCTATTATACTTTCGCAGCTTCGGTGAATGGATACTGGGAGGACGCGTATGTTGATTGTTTGCAACCTCTGCACCAGATCCAATTAAAATATGGGGAAGATCCGGATTTTAATAACCGCGTTCAAATCGCAAAAATTTTTGAATCATACATTTATTCCAACCTGGTAGCTATATGGGGTCCAATACCTAAAACTTTTGCGCTTACTGGTGATGTTTATATTCCGTATGACAAAGAAGAAGACATCTATACGGACTTGTTAGAAGAATTAAAAGTGGCTGCAAATACCATTGATCTTTCTGGGGATACTTACATTGGAAACTCAGATGCCGTATATGGAGGTGATCTGCTCAAATGGAAAAAATTTGCCAATACACTAAGACTTAGATTAGCACTGCGCATTTCCAATGCCAATAGTTCTTTAGCACAAACAGTGATTTCAGAAGTATTAGCAGATGAAGCAAATACTATTATGTCTGCTAATGAAACAGCTAATGCATATTTTGGTGAAACATCAGATACCTGGAGTTTTTTATACCAGGAAAATGTGGTTGAAGCTGCAGCTAATGCATCCAGCCTTAATGTAATCAGTGAATCGTTGATTCAACATATGCTACCTTATGATGACCCAAGATTGTCGGTGTATGCAAAGCCAGCTGCGCAAGGACCTTATGCAGGGCAATATTACGGGCAGCCTAAATCGGATGATTTACCTGAAGGCGTTACTATGAATCCTAATCCACATGCTACTTTATCCCCAGCAGATTATTCAATGATTGGTGACTACTTTCTTAAACCAAATGAAGAAGTGGTATTTCTTTCTTACGAAGAGGCAAATTTCATTAAAGCTGAAATAGCGTTGAAAGGATGGGGTGGTTCACAAACTGCAGAACAATATTATGTTGAAGGAATTACGGCTTCTATGAAAAAATACAATATTCCACAATCAGAAATTGATGAATATCTAGATACACCTGGTATAAAATGGAATACTGCAGTTGATACAACGGGAAGGGGTTCTGAATTCACAGATTACCTGGGTATTACTACCAGTGCCATATTACAACCAAATCCATTAAGACAAATAGTGATGCAAACCTGGTTGGCTGGTTTTTATAATGCACTGGACGCTTGGACGCTTATACGCCGAACTCAACTTTTAGAATTTCCTCCACATTTCAATCCTGATGGGAGTGAAGGAGGCTCTGTTGGATTTGCTTACATCCCTCAACGACTTAATTATGCACCTGCGGAGTATCAGGTAAACAGTGAGCAAATTAATACAGCTTTAAATTTTCTTGGTGGACCAGATGAATTGAGAACCAAATTATGGTTTGCATTACCAACAAATGAAAATCCATTTTTACCGCCATGGCAATAAAAATCCGCGCATTTGTTATTTATGAAATAACCTTTCATCATTAAAAATTCTAAAATGAATACCAGACATATAAAAACATTAATTTTCTTACTGACTTTATCTGCTGCTTTTGTTGGATGCGTAAAAGATGATGATGTGGAAGATTTGACGTCAAAGTATAAGTATCCTATTCCTGCGGTTACATTAACAAAAAATGCAAATGTGGGTGCTTATTATTTTAATTATTCCTCATCAGATTGGAATAAAGCGCATTCAGACACATCACTTCTCGGCAAACCTTATAATGCAATTACAGATCCCGCTGTGTTGCCACAACAATTATCATGGGCAGATGAGGGTGGAATTGATTATTTAATTTTCAAATGGAATGGATCTTCTGATAATGCATTACTAAACGCATTTGTAACAGCACGCACTACGCAGAATATAAAGATGGTAATATCTTACAATACAGCACATCTTAGTGCAACAAATGCTTCACCTCTTACTGGAGCAAAATTGCAAACGATGACCGATGAATTTAAAACCCTTGTTCAGGATCACATTTCAAAAGACTATTACTTTAAATTAGGTGACAGGCCGGTAATTCTTTTAACCCCTTTAAATCTTACTTCATCCGCAAGCAATAGTATTGACCACGCCTCTGTTGTACAAACTTTAAGGGAAGAGCTGAATACAGTTGGAGTAAATCCATTTTTTATAGGAGAACTTACCACTGGTTGGACAGCTCCTGTGAATTTTAATCAGGAAACATTAAAGTCCATGGATGGTATTATTTTGACTACCTGGAATACAGCAGACTTTGATCGCTGGTGGGCATTTTATAGCTATTCTGATTTGAGTTATCAAAACTGGAAAACATCATTGGATACTATGGGTGTTGAATATGTGCCCAGCATTTTTCCCGGATTTAATGAAGCGGGTTCTTCCACTCAAAGAGAAATTGAAAGAACGGAATCCAATTATGTAGATTATACCAATGTGGCAAAACGTAGTATGGGTGAAAACCAACTGGTGATTATAAATTCCTGGAACGATTGGATAAAAGGAACATCACTTGAGCCTTCTGTTAAATTTAATAAAACATTCCTGGAA
>CAMPGG010000326.1 GCA_946885335.1 uncultured Chitinophagaceae bacterium | reverse complement strand
CTTAAAAAATGCTTCCCTGTATACCAAACGCTTCCAATTTCACAGGTGGTTCAAGAATGATTTCATTACTCACTGGTTTTACTTTATATGGAAACCTGGAAGCATAATTATGAACAAGGTTATGCGTAAAGCTGCTTTCTTTGAAAGGCTTAATAAAATCTTTCAAAACCATAATGTCTGCCGGATCTTTATCATTGGGAACAGAACCCATTCCATAAAATTTTCCGTTCCAAACCAATATGCATGCCTGCTCAAATGGATTGTGTCCATCTTCCACAATAACAAATGAAGGTTGAGTGGTTAAAGAATGTATGGCTTGCTGAACTCTTTCATTATAGCTTTCCGGAATTTCTTTTTTCTCACAGGCACCCATACATGTTTTTTCCGACAGACCTGTACATTCAATTATTCCATTTTGAAGGGAACAAAGTTTTGGACAAAGAGAATACTCGCTGATCAGCCTGCGTAAAATAGCATGACCATCAACCAGGTTATGAAAACGGTAAACCGGTTTCAGTGGTTGTTTATTTTTTTCGATGGCTAACCGGGTATATCCATTTTGATCGGTATAAGTAAAGATGCCATAAACATCCTCTCTTCTTTTTTGTGATGAGTTAAAGACCGGCCATAATTTTTTTATTTCTGCTGATTCCAGGATGCAGGCCATGAGTTCGGTTGCGCATGACTGGTAGCTGATGGAATGGGTATGCTTCAGAAAATGTTGTTTCTGCCTGCTGTCGGAATTATTGCTAAAATGGCTGTTTACTCTTTTTCGGATATTAAGTGCTTTACCAACATAGATCACTTTCCCTTTGTGATTATGGAAATAATAAACACCAGGCAGGGTGGGTAATTTTGCAAAATCTTTTTCAGATAAATTCGGTGGCAGCACCTGTTCTTTTGAATCA
Organism: uncultured Chitinophagaceae bacterium; assembly: GCA_946885335.1. Next base: position 3,117 of record CAMPGG010000326.1, on the reverse strand, counting down.
CGTCGCAGGCTGTTTACTATAATGTTCTGTGAATCTGCAGCCAACAATTTTTGAAACAGGATAACAGTAGCAGCGGCATCGCCGCCTGCACGGTGCCTGTTATTTAAAGAAATACCAAGGGAATGACAAAGATTACCAAGGCCGTAAGATGGAAAGCCCGGGAATAATTTTCGACTTAACCTGACCGTGCATAATTTTTTTTCATTGAATTCCAATCCCGCTGAGCCCAAATGGCTTTTAATAAAAGAATAATCGAAGTTTACATTGTGAGCAACAAAAACTTTTCCTTTCAGGCATTCAAAAATTTTTTCCGCTACATCATTAAAACCGGGTGCATTGCGAACCATTTCATTGGTAATGCCGGTAAATGATTGAATATAACGGGGGATGGATTGTTGCGGGTTGATGAGGGTTTCAAAAACATCTACAACCTTATCATCATCCAAAACATGAATAGAAATTTCCGTTATACTGTTTGCTGCAGCATAGGTCCCGGTAGTTTCAATATCAACGATGGCGTATTGCAAAAAAATAGTTTAGGGTCGGTAAATTTCGTAAAAAAACCTGATCGGGCAGGATGAATTTTTATGGAAATTCATTTCCCTGTCTGCATAAAAAAAGTGACAGCAGCTGCTATCACTTTTATAAAAAATAGTTTTTGTTGAATTATAAAGTCTTCAACACATCATTCATTCCTCTTACAGCGTCTGCACTTTTGTTAAATGCTGCCTGCTCTTCATCATTCAATTTAAAATCGACGATTTTTTCCCAACCATTCTTTCCTATTACAACCGGAACACCCAGGCAAATATCTTTCTGGCCATATTCTCCATCCAGGCTCACGCAACAGGTAAACAATTTCTTTTCATCCCTTACAATAGCTTCAACCAAAGCTGCTCCTGCTGCTCCCGGAGCATACCAGGCAGAAGTTCCGATCAACTTAGTAAGGGTTGCACCACCAACCATGGTATCAGCAACAATTTGTTTTTGTTGATCAGCCGATAATAATTCTGTAACCGGAACACTGTTCCATGTAGCAAAACGAATCAAAGGTATCATCGTTGTATCGCCATGTCCGCCAATAACCAGCGCATTGAGGTCAGCCTGGCTGCATTGTAGCTGCTGGCTGAGTTGATATTTGAAACGGCTGCTGTCAAGTGTTCCACCCATCCCGATAATGCGGTTCTTTGGTAACCCCGTAGCCTGTAATGCGAGGTAGGTCATTGTATCCATCGGGTTGCTGATCACAATGATAATAGCATCGGGTGAATGTTTTAAAATATTTTCACATACCGTTTTTACAATTCCGGCATTGGTACCAATAAGGTCCTCCCGGCTCATGCCCGGTTTGCGTGGAATACCGGAAGTAATAACTACTACCTGGCTACCTGCTGTTTTACCATAATCATTTGTACTACCGGTAATGGTTGTATCAAATCCTAAAAGGGCACAGGTTTGCATCATATCCTGGGCCTTTCCTTCTGCCAAACCTTCTTTGATATCCAATAATACCAGCTCTTCGCATAATTCCTTGCGGGCAATATTATCAGCTACGGTAGCACCGACAGCGCCTGCGCCAACAACTGTTACTTTCATAAGCTATACTTTTTTGTTTAGACAATTTTGAATTCGCCAAAACCATTCATCCCGGTGGAGATAAGTTGTTTGATGACTCAATTCAAAAGCTAAAAATATTTTGAATGAAAAAATTATTTGCGCAGCAAAGGTATTGGAAGTTTGGCGGACAGTAAACTTGTACTTTAGAATTTATGGTAAAATCTTATTCCGAAATCACCATCTTCTTTTGAAAAGGCATAAGTGATATACAGGGTGAGTTGATCAAATGGCGAGACGATGATTCCGCCTCCATATCCCAGGTGCCAGGTTGATGATTTTTCGCCGGGCTGCCATACGCGGCCCGCATCAAGTAGGGCCATTAATCCCGCCTTTCCATTAAACATATATGAACGTACATTTTTTATAAAATGCAATTCATTTTGATTAAATGCCATGGTTCTTCCATAAAACCTTGAACGACGATAACCTCTTAAAGTTTCACTGCCACCAAGCATATTTAACTGGTAAAATTCTGTTTGGCCATTTAAAGTTGCACCCCCTGCACGTAACCTGAGTGTAAATGTTTTGGAAAGAGGAAGATAAAAATTTACAGCGGTTGAATATTGCGTAAATGCACTGTCTGGTTGTTCCAGGTTTTGCGTATAGCGGACACCGGCATCCCATTCTATACCTTTTGTAGGCAACAAATGGTTATTAAGTTTTTGGTATTTGTAGTTGAAATCAAAGCCCCCAAAATGTTTTCGGCCGTATGGTGCCAGCTTATTAAATGGAGCATTATCGGTTAAAAATCTTTTGGTGTCATGTAACAATTTTACAGAATGATAAAAAGCTGCAATATCAACCTGGTGATGAAATGCAATTAACCTGTCAATACCAATTCGTGAATAAAGATCCCGGGTACGCATGCGGTGAAAGTCGCGGTCCTTTGTTGTAAGGATGCTTTCATTCCCAATGCCAAAATAATTCGTCCAGCGGATGTTATCATAATTAAAACCCAGGTTCCCGTTCCATTCGCCCAATAATTTTATAAAATGGCCTTTGTAATTCGTGCTGTATGAACCTTCGCTTAGTGAATAATGATACGCCAATCTGTGACTTGTTCCATAGGGATATTTTCGCCATTGCTGTTTGGTAACCTGGTATGCAATACCAGTATAGATTCTGTCTTCTGTACTGTAAAATAACAAAGGCATAAATCCTTTTGAATCTGATTTATATTGATCATAGCGGTATTGATGAACAAAAGCATCTTCTGATAATTGTTTTTTCAGTCCTTTTGATTTCGAAAAATCATTATGCTCATTATCGTATATGCTTACCCGTTGGTTCTTTGCCAGGTTACTAATATATTCGTCTTGTTTCGGCCCGCCGATCATTCGAACAAGAATGGGACTTTTATCAGTAGCATTTACTTCAAAACGGTCATTGCCCGAAATTCCGTATAACCTTACCTCTTTTGTTTCCCCCGCATTAAAACGTCGTTTATAAAAAGGAGCATCTTTGGGCTGGTTGTTTTTATCCAGGTCGTATATCGAAATA
>CAMPGG010000325.1 GCA_946885335.1 uncultured Chitinophagaceae bacterium | reverse complement strand
TACCTATATTAGCAATGAATTTTCATAGGATAAGGTTTAATGGTTAATGGTTTTTGATTAGGGCCCCCGACTTTTGGTCGGGGTTCTTTTTTTATAACAATGCTGAATTAATAAAAATAAGTTACGTATTCCCGTTATATGTTTTAAAAAAAAGAGGCTACCTGTTTTGGTAACCTCTTTTTTTGTTTAGTGATATTAGTTTAAAATGCTTTTTGATTTGTTTGATATCCTGTGACCTTGGAAGTGTTTTCATTTTTTAAATTTTCCAAAATCCAGTTCGTCATTTTGCTCCAGAGGTGAAATGTAGTATTATCTGCACCGCCACTGATACCGTGATTTTTATTTGGATACATGCCCAAATCAAAATCAATATTGTTTTTTACCAACGCGGTAATTAATTGGGTACTGTTTTGAAAATGTACATTATCATCTGCACTGCCATGAATGAGTAAATATTTTCCTTTGATCTTATCAACAAAATTAATCGGTGCGTTATCATCGTATCCTTTCGGATTTTCTTTGGGTGTACGCATATATCTTTCTGTATAAATATTATCATAGTATCTCCACGATGTAACAGGGGCAACAGCCACTGCTGCAGAAAAAACATCTGCACCTTTGGTTATAGCCAGCGTACTCATAAATCCGCCATAACTCCATCCCCAATGTCCAATCTGTTTTGCATCAACATAGGGAAGTGCCGATAAATATTTAGCGGCATCAATCTGGTCCTCTATTTCATATTTACCCAATTGCAGGTAAGTTTTCTTTTTAAATTCTTCCCCACGGTAACCCGTACCCGTATTATCAACACTTACTACAATATATCCTTTTTGTGCCATCATCTGGTGCCAGAAATTTGCCGCACCAAACCGGTTAGCAACCTGCTGCGAACCTGGTCCGCCATAATTACAAAACAATACAGGATATTTTTTTGCAGGATCAAAGTTCATTGGTTTCAACATCCAGCCATTTAAGGTGTCACCTTTTGAATTAGGAACTTTGATGAATTCAACCTGGCCAATGGCATATTCTTTCAATTTGTTTTTAAGCTTACTGTTGTCATTCATCACTTTTACCATTTGCGGACTTACTTTTTTCCGGCTGGTTTTCAAATTGTAAAGTGTTACCGTTTGTGGTGTATTGACTGTAGAATGATAATCATAGAATTTGGTGAAGTCTTTATCGAAAACTGCCCGGTGAAAACCATCTCCGCTGGTTAATTGTGTGGTATTCTTTCCATCAAAATCCGTTACAAAAACATGGCGGTCTAACGGGGTAGGATAGGCCAAAGTATAATAAATGCGTTTGTTCTTTTCATCTACACCATTGATGTTTGCCAGGTCATAATTTCCTTTGGAAAGCTGCAATTTCTTTTTGCCATCCAGGCTATAGAGATAGATCTGGTTATAACCATTCATCTCGCTGGTGAAAATAAAATGTTTACCATCTTTTAAAAACCACCAGTCATCTGTGATATCTACATAATATTTATTCTTTTCCTGGTAAATTGGCTGGCTTGTGCCGGTTGCTGCATTGGTTTGTAAAAGTTTTAATTCATTCTGGTGCCTGTTCATCCAATAAACGATCAACTGGTCATCGGCCTGGGTCCATTTTATTCTTGGAATATAAATATCTCCCTGTTCGTATTCAGCCTGTACTTTATTGCCGGTATTCACATTGTAAATATGAATGGTAACTACAGAATTGTCTTCGCCTGCTTTGGGGTATTTATAACGATAATCCTCATTGTAGGTATCATTATAAAAAGGCATGTTGTATTCTTTTACATTGGTTTCATCGAACCGGTAATAAGCAATATAATTTCCCTGCGGGCTCCATTGATATGCCTGTGAAAAACTAAATTCTTCTTCATATACCCAATCTGCATTTCCATTGATGATGTAGTTCCATTTTCCATCAGTTGTAATGGCTTTGGTAGTTGCTGATGCAATGTCATACAAATACAAATTGTTGTTATGAACAAATGCGATTTTGTTTCCATCAGGAGAAAAAGTGGGGTGCATGATCTTATCCTTATTCAGGCTGATGGTCTTTTTTGTATTCACATCATACAAATAAGTATTTGCCTTGCTTGATCTGCGGTAAATATTTTCACGACCGGTAAAAAAGATGATGCGTTTGTTATCCGCACTCAACATGTAATCAGATGTGTTTAAATTCTTTCCTGTTTCATCAACTACATCTTTGGGATTAATGATACTGTCTAATGGCAGTTCTGCAAAACCCGGAACAAATTCACCACGGAAAGTGCCTTTTTTATATATGTCTTCCAGGGTGATCAATTTATCCTGCGCCAGGGTAAATAATGGTAATAAGAATAGCAGTAAAAAGATTTTTTTCATTGTAGTTTTTTGTTTTTTTAGCCAGGTGTGGTTGCCAATTTATTACCAGGATTTGATAATAAGTGAATGGACTTATTTCAAAATGAATTTCATAAAGTAATAAATAGCTTTAAAAATAATGCTTTCCATTCAGATGCAGGTTGTTAAAGAACAAAAGCACCGTATAGAACAGTGCTTTTTAATATTTATTTATAATTACTGGTCAGGCTTCTGCCATGTCGGGAATAAATTCAACTTTATATTCACCGGCATCCAGTTTCTTTTTGGTTTCTTCAAATGCTTTAAGCGTTAATTCAATGTCTTCATCTGTATGTACCGCCGTTGGTATCAGGCGATAAATAATATGACCTTTTGGAATAACAGGGTAAACAACTATGGAACAAAAGATGTGATAATTTTCCCGCAGGTCCATCACCATGGCAGTAGCTTCTTCCACACCACCTTTCATATAAATAGGAGTTACCGGTGAATCTGTATTGCCAATATCAAATCCTTTTTCTTTTAATCCTTTTTGCAGTTTTTGTGCATTTTCCCAAAGTTTGTCTTTTAATTCAGGACGTGTTTTTAAAAGTTCCAATCTTTTTAAATTACCAATAACCAAAGGCATTGGTAAGCTTTTGGCGAATATCTGCGAGCGGATATTATAACGTATATAATCAATGATTTTTTTGTCGCCTGCAATGAATGCGCCGATAGAAGCCATTGATTTTGCAAATGTTGAAAAATACAGATCGATCTTATCCTGTACGCCTTGTGCTTCCCCGGCACCTGCACCGGTTTCACCCAAAGTGCCAAATCCATGTGCATCATCAACCAATAACCTGAAAGAATATTTATCTTTTAAATCCGCAATTTCTTTTAGCCTGCCCTGGTCACCTGCCATTCCAAATACACCTTCTGTAATAACCAGGATACCGCCTGCTTTTTGTTTTTCGATTAAAGAAGTGGCACGTTGAATTTGTTTTTCAAAATCTTCCACATCATTATGTTTAAAAACATAACGGTGACCAGCATGCATTCTTAATCCGTCAATGATGCATGCATGACTTTCCGCATCATAAACTATTACATCATGCCTGCTGCATAATACATCGATCAGGCTTGACATGCCCTGGTATCCATAATTCAATAAAGCAGCATCTTCTTTCATAACAAATGCTGCCAGTTCTCTTTCTAATTGTTCATGTTGATTGCTGTTTCCGCTCATCATGCGGGCACCCATTGGTAAAGCCAATCCAAAATCCCGGGCACCTTCAGCATCTGCTTTGCGAACTTCCGGATGGTTAGCCAGTCCCAGGTAGTTATTTAAACTCCACACGATCACTTCTTTGCCCCGAAATTTCATCCTGCTGCCAATATCACCTTCCAGTTTAGGAAAAGCAAAATATCCATGTGCTCTTTCGCGATGTTGCCCAAGAGGGCCCTGGTTTTTCAATAACCTTTCAAAAATATCTGCCATATTATATTGTTGTTTGGGTGATTTTTAAAGGGAAGTGGATCGGTACCATTTTTCACTTTTAAAAAATTCACATGATGATTTGAAAACCGCAAAGGTAATGTTTTTTAAAAAATGTTTTAAAAAGTTCCTTTATTGCATATATTGAGTTGATAAGAAATATCTCTTACCCGATTTCATTTAACGATTAAGTAAAACAAGAACAAC
>CAMPGG010000324.1 GCA_946885335.1 uncultured Chitinophagaceae bacterium | reverse complement strand
TTCCTCTTACATTAATCTCTGAGATTCTTCAGTCGCGGCAAACGATAAAACTAATTGTACATACAATTGCCGCTCCCTCCCCGACATGCGTCGGGGCAGGCTGAATGACAAAACACTGAGAAAAGTTATAGTTTCAAAATAAATGAACGTTTAATAATAAACTAACCACCATTAAACTTTTAAACTCTTAAACATTTAAACAATAGTTAAACTCCGGTTCAATCCCCAAACGCCAACCCCTAAACGAAAAAAGAATCCCAGCCGGGATTCTTTTTTTCCAATTAACCAACATTACACTATAATGCTTTCAGAGCCGCTAACCTTTCCCAGCGACGAATAATACCTTCATTCGCCAGGGCTAAAAACTCGACGCCTTTTTCAGGTGCGTTGTTTTTGATCGTTGCAAAACGGTTTTCATGATACATAAATTCATCCAGTGCAACGCTTGGATCTTTACTATCCACCACAAAACGCTGGCCTTTTTCTTTTAACGGATTAAAACGGAACAGTGGCCAGTAACCAGATTTAACGGCGAGACTTTGTTGCTCCAATCCATGACTCATGTCATATCCATGCGCAATGCAATGGCTGTATGCAATGATAATGGAAGGTCCGGGAAAAGCTTCTGCTTCCAAAATTGTTTTCAGTGCATGTACATCATTGGCACCCATCGCAATTTCTGCGACAAACGCGTTACCATGTGCAATGGCCTGCATTGCCAAATCCTTTTTACCCGTGGTTTTTCCTTTGATGGAAAATTTTGCACTCGCACCGATCGGTGTGGATTTTGATTTTTGTCCGCCGGTATTGGAATAAACTTCCGTATCGAGTACCAGGATATTTATATTTTCACCGGTTGATAACACATGATCCAAACCACTGAATCCAATATCATATGCCCATCCATCTCCACCAACGATCCACATGGATTTACGCTCCAGGAAATTGGCAATATTCAGTAACTGTCTTGCTCTCGGATCTTTCAATTCTCTCAACCTGCTTTTTAATTCATTTACATTTTTACGTTGTTCAATTATTTCGGCTTCCAATAATTCTTCGTTGCTTATAATTGCATCCACCAGTTCTTCGCCCAAATCATTTTTTAAATAACCCAGCAGGCTTCGGGCATATTCTCTTTTCTGATCGCTTGCCAGTTTAATTCCCAAACCAAATTCCGCATTGTCCTCGAATAATGAATTGGCCCATGCAGGTCCGCAACCTTCGCTGTTGGTTGTCCATGGCGTAGTTGGCAGGTTACCACCAAAGATGGAAGAACATCCGGTTGCATTGGCCACGATCATGCGATCACCAAACAGTTGTGTGAGTAATTTCAGGTAAGGTGTTTCACCGCAACCACTGCAGGCGCCGGAAAATTCAAACAATGGCTCGAATAATTGTGAACCTTTCACCGTGCTCCTGTTAATTCTTGTACGATCAATGTCCGGCAATGAAAGAAAATATTCCCAGTTCTTTTTCTCCACTTCTTTCAATGGCAATACATCATTCATGTTAATGGCCTTATGCCCGGGTTCGGTTTTACTTTCAATGGGGCAGACTTCATAACATAAATTACAACCGGTGCAATCTTCAACTGATACCTGTAAAGTGTATGATTCCTGCTCTTTAAAAAATTCTTTACCAATCGGTGCTGTATGTTTAAAGAAATCAGGCGCATCAACCAGCAGGTCATTGTGATAAACTTTTGGACGGATGGCTGCATGCGGACAAACAAAGAAACATTTACCGCACTGTGAACAAAGAGAAGGATCCCAAACAGGAACCTGTTCAGCAATATTTCTTTTCTCATATTTTGTTGTGCCGGAAGGATAGGTTCCATCGGCCGGGAATGCACTTACCGGTAATTCATCTCCATCGCCGGCAATTATTTTTGAAAGCACCTCTTTCACAAACAATGGAGCTCCCTTTATTTGCAATGATTCAATTTCCTTATTGCCGGTCATGTAACCGGTATAATCCACCTCGCTGAGATTAGCAAGTGTTTGATCGACCGCATCAAAATTCTTTTGCACCACTGCTTCACCTTTGCGACCATAGGTTTTGCGAATACTTTCTTTAATGTAATCGATTGCCTGTTCCTTAGGAATTACATTGGATATGGCAAAGAAACAAGTTTGCAGGATGCTGTTAATGCGGCTACCCATACCCGTTTCTTTGGCAACCCGCGATGCATTGATCACATAAAACTTTAATTGCTTCTCGATGATCTCTTCCTGGATTTTTTTAGGCAGCTGATCCCAGATTTTATCTTTTTCAAATGGAGCGTTGAGTAAAAAAGTAGCGCCGTGTTCCGCATCTTTCAGGATATCATATTTCTGCAGGTAGTTGAAATGATGGCAGGCAATAAAATTAGCCGAGTTAACCAGGTAGGTAGATTGGATGGGGTTTTCACTGAAACGTAAATGCGATGTGGTTAGAGAACCTGATTTTTTAGAATCGTACACAAAATATCCCTGCACATGATGATCGGTTACCTCTCCAATGATCTTGATGGTATTTTTATTAGCACTCACCGTTCCATCGGCACCCAGACCAAAAAACAGTCCGCGGAAAAGATGCTGATCCTCCAGTGAAAAATGATGGTCATAATCCAGGCTGGTAAAAGTTACATCATCATCAATACCAATGGTAAATTGTTTTTTAGGATCTGTTTTATCCAGTTCATCAAAAACCGCTTTTACCATTCCCGGATTGAATTCTTTGGAGGCCAGTCCATAACGGCCACCAATAATCGAAGGCATAGGATGGTTCCAGCCGGCATGCATGGCATTCACGATATCCATGTAAAGCGGTTCTCCGATGGCACCGGTTTCTTTGCAGCGATCCAGCACCGCTATTTTTTTAACGGTCTTTGGCAATGCATCGATAAAATGTTTTACGGAGAATGGACGGAAGAGATGCACGTGCAGGTAACCTGTTTTCTCGCCTTTTGCATTCAAATAATCAACTGTTTCTTCCACAGCGCCGGCACCAGAGCCCATGATGATGATCACTTTATCTGCTTCGGGATGTCCATGGTATTCAAATAATTTATACTTGCGACCGGTTAATGCGGAAAAACTTTCCATGGTTTCTTCCACGATCTCGGGAACATTCCAATGAAATTTATTTGCCGCTTCCCTGCTCTGGAAAAACACATCGGGATTCTGCGCCGTACCCCGGATAAAAGGATTGGCTGGATTTAATCCGCGTACCCTGTGACGGGCCACATCATCCGGGTTGATCATTTGGGAAATAATATCATCTTCCAGCATGTCCACTTCATTTAATTCGTGCGATGTACGGAAACCATCGAAAATATTGAGGAAAGGAATGCTTGAACGCAGCGATGCGGAAGTAGCGATCAGCGCCAGGTCATGCGCCTGTTGCGGGCTGGAGCCAAACAACATAGCAAAACCTGTGGAGCGGACCGCCATCACATCACTGTGATCACCAAAAATAGATAAGGCATGTGTAGCCAGCGCCCTGGCCGCAATATGAAAAACGGTGGGTGTTAATTCACCCGCAATTTTATACATGTTGGGGATCATGAGTAACAAACCCTGCGAGCAGGTAAAGGTGGATGCCAGCACACCACCCTGCAATGCACCGTGGATGGCGCCTGCAGCACCGGCTTCACTTTGCATTTCGATGATGCGTGGCGTTTCACCAAAAATATTTTTGATATCCTTTGCGCTCCATTCATCGGCCCATTCACCCATGGCGGATGATGGCGTGATTGGATAAATGGCGCAAACCTCGCTGGTTTTATACGCTACATAAGCGGCTGCTTCATTACCATCTAAAACAGATATTGTTTTTTTGGGGATGACAGGCGCTTCGACCGGGATTAATTCAGTTGCTGGTTGCATACATGTAATGTTGTAGTGGAAGAAAGCTGAAAGCTACACAGATCAACAAGGGGAAAAGATGACTTATATCAGTGATGAGGAGGATTTTGAGCAGCGGGTTCGAAGGTTAGAGCTTAGATGCTTGGGCTGAGGGGTTAAAGAAGTTTAACGATTGTTGAACGATGGATGA
>CAMPGG010000323.1 GCA_946885335.1 uncultured Chitinophagaceae bacterium | reverse complement strand
TTATCTCCTGAAAATAAATGATACATTCAATCTCTAAAAAATAATTTAGCATAAGTATTCAGTATGACAGCATGCAGAAAAAAATCTAACATTCACTGACCCGTTAAAATCATGAACTTTTTCCAACAAAAACCACTGGCATGGATATTCGCTCCTTTAGCGGCTTTGCTTGTTTACGGACTGCCATTACCATTGGAAACAAATGCTCACCAGGTGGCAGCCATCATGATCTTTTGCCTTGTATTCTGGATCACCGAGGCGGCCCCATTATCAATTACCGCACTTATGGGTGTTTCAATGGCGGTGCTGTTAGGCATTGCTGATATCCAAACGGCATTTACCAGTTTGGGCCACCCGATCATTATGCTATTTATTGGCAGCTTCCTGCTTTCCCGCGCCATGACAAGGCATGGACTTGATAAAAGAATCGCACTGGTGGTTTTATCATTCCCATTTTTTCAAAAAAGTTTATTCCGGGTTTTCCTGGGTTTTTCTTTGGTGTCTTTTGTGCTTTCCATGTGGATCAGCAACTCGGTAACGGTTGCTATGTTATTACCCCTGATGCTGGGCGTTATATCATTGGTTCAAACTGCTGATGACCCGGATAAGAATATGCCGGCATTCATGCTGCTGGGAATTGCTTACAGTGCTTCTATCGGTGGCATTTCAACCATCATTGGTTCACCACCCAACCTGATCGGTGTTCAATATTTAAACCAGGAAGGAATACAAATTGATTTTTTACAATGGATGATGATGGCATTACCCATTTCCATTTGCATGTATGCCTTCCTGTTATTTTATATTCGCCGGAAATTAAAACATTGCCGTTTCAATGCACTAAGTATTAAAAATTACCTGGAACAGAATGCAGGAAAACTGAAAAAAATTTCTGCAGGTGAACGAAACACCTTGTTTGTTTTTGTATTGGCTGTTTGTCTTTGGTTACTACCGGGCATACTCAACGTACTTGGTTTGCAGGAAGCTTATACAGTAGTCAGCAAATACCTGCCTGAAAGCCTGGTTGCAATGATTGCTGCCATCCTTTTATTTTTATTACCTGCTGATAAAAATTTTACCGGCACTTTAATTGGAGAAGATCTCCGGTTGATAGACTGGGATACCATTTTGCTTTTTGGAGGTGGACTCGCATTGGGCGCATTGATCATCAATACCGGGTTGGCCCTGGTCATTGGTGAAAGTATTGCCGCCGCTGTAAGCGCCAAAAATATTCCCCTGCTTATTTTCTTTTTGATCGCTGGTATTTTACTGATGACAGAGATCAGTTCCAACACCGCCATTGCCATCACTTTTGTTCCAATTGTAATTGGCATACTAACTACTTTACAAATACCTATTTTATACCCCGTGCTTGGTATTGTATTAGCCAGCAGTTTCGCATTTATGTTACCGGTAGCAACACCTCCAAATGCTATTGTTTATGGCAGCGGCTATATTCCGTTGGGTAAAATGCTTAAGACAGGGTTATGGTTAAATATTGCAGGCGCCATCTTGATATTTTTATTTATGATGGCGTATATGGAGTTTAGGGTTTAGGGTATAGAGTTTAGTTGTTTAGGCGTTGAGATGTTTAGATGTGGATTGCAATTGTGCTTTATCAAAAAGCAGACAATTTCCTAATTCCATCTACAACTTATCAACTATTCAACTAATCAACTTACCAACTACTCACCTATTTACTCCTTCCGAAGTAGAAAGATTAACCACTAAAAAATCAGGCTTCTCAGCATATTGCTGAATAAGGTCATTGTACTTTAATTTCAATGTGCGTTTAAACTGGCCAAGATAACCAGGTTTGGAAATGCGGTCTGTTTCGAGTGGAACGGCTTCGATCAGGTCGTTCCCGATATACATCATTAGCTTCATAGGTATTGAATGAAATACAAAAAAACTATGTTTTTCATGATCATACAATCTCATTTCTACCCGATTATTTTCGTAAGATTACGTTATGTGTTTGGAATACGAGATTAGGAATTAAGATATTAGGAATTTGGAATTAGTGATTGGAATAAAAAACCTATATAACTCCGCTTATCATCCTTGCCTGCCCCGATGCATATCGTGGGATTTGTCACCCTGAGCTTGTCGAAGGGTTGTCGAAGGACTAACCACTAAACATAAATTATTTCAGAATTTAAGTGACAATTGTGACGCAGCTACTGGAAATTTTGCAGTGGTTACCTGGCCGGAAGTTGGAGTGGCTTCCGGGCTACTCAATTTATAAACTGCCGTTTCCTGGAAACGGGAAGCGATTATAATTTTTGTATCGCCGGCGTGCCGGTTAAATAATTCTTCAACCAGTTTGGGACAATTATTATTTTTTGAAAGATGAGATAAGAACAGGTGCGACATAAATGATGGTCTGTAACTGGTAAATAATTCCAGCGCCTGCGTATTGGAAAGATGTCCCATCCCTCCCCTGATCCTGGTTTTTAAATAATAAGGGTAGTTACCGTTATCCAGCATATCATCATCATAATTGGATTCTAAAAAAGCCGCATGACACTGGCTAAAATGATTTATAAGATGCTGGCAGGGTTTACCGATATCTGTAAATACGCCCACTTTTAAATCATTATAACGGATAGTAAAACTATACGGATCGGCAGCATCATGATACTTTGGGAATGGCGTAATTCTTAAATCTCCAATACTGATCGGGTCGAATGCATTAAATGACCTTAAAAGTTTTTTGTCAATTTTCAGGCGACCATTTTTTAAAGTAGGTGCAGTTATAAAAACAGGCAGGTCATATTTTTTAGAAAATACGGGTACGCCGCGAATATGATCGGCATGTTCATGTGAAATAAAAACGGCCTTTATTTTTTGGACAGATAAGGATAGACGCCTGATTCGCGTTTCAATTTCTTTGCATGAAATACCTGCATCTACCAGGACAGCTTCCCTGTCATTGCCAATGTAATAACAATTACCATTACTACCCGATGCAAGTGATGATATAAATAATGACATGAGCTGCAAAGAAACAGATTTTTATTGTTGAATCGTTGATACGTTGATAAGTTGAATTGTTTACAGGAATTTGGAATTATGTGGAGGAACAATTGTTTAACAATGGTTCAACAATTGTTAAACTATCGTTCCGCAATTCAACGCTCAACCTACTTTTTCCCGTCTTTTAATAATTCTTTAAAAAATGGTGTAAGTTCCGCAGCTAATATTGCATGATCTTCCACGCTGGGATGACCACTGCATCCACGAGCCTGCATGGGTTTAAAGAAATGCAATGACACTGGCTTTTGTGCCGGAAACAGCCGATCGATCTCCTGCTTTACAGCTAAAAGACAATTTTGCAAAAGATCTCTTCTTTTCCCATTGACCATCGGGCTGCTTAAAATGGCTATTTGTGCATGCGGGTATTTTGATTTTACCAGTTGAACAAACCGCGTATAATCATTTACAAAGCGGGCACTGTCAAATGGTAATCTTTTCTTTATGCCATCACCATTGCTCAAATCATTTGTACCTAAAGCAATACTGACAATGTCGGGTGAATAAAGATCAAAGTTCCAGGGTCGGGAGCTATTCTCCCGGAAATCTGCCTGTTCATATAATATTGGCAATGCAGGACCATCACTGTTCCAGTTTCGATAAATACCGGCTCCACTCACGCTGCTTAATAAAAAATTTGTATTCAATGCCCTGGCAACCCTTGGTCCGTATGCATAGTATGCATTATGCTGATCATGGTATTCGCCCGAACCGCAGGGAACTTCAGAAGGATCAGCGGCTGCACCGCAGGTAATGCTGTTACCAATAAATTCAATCAGGGGAAGATCTTCTCTATTCAATGATTTAATATTCTTCCCTTCAATTTTTTCTATGAACACCGGTCCTGTGTGAGCTTCGGTTGCTTTATAAATCCAAACAGTATGCTTCCCGCTATTTCCGGCTTTTAGTTTAATTGGCTGGTTTGATTTGCCATCGATCCTGATTCTTCCCCGGTACGTGCCATCCATTTCATATTGCAGGTAGTTATGACCGTTAGTCGCAGGAATATTTGCATAAATATTTGCCT
>CAMPGG010000322.1 GCA_946885335.1 uncultured Chitinophagaceae bacterium | reverse complement strand
ATGGTATACAGGTAATAAGATGATTTTGTAATAAAGAAATCATAATCGATCCAGGAAAATCCTGCATCTGCCCAACCGGTACCCCATGAATTCATCACTTTATAAGCATGCTTTGCATCATCATAACCGCAAATAACCAGGGTATGAGGCAAAGAGCCGGAACCGGAATAAGTGCGCCAGATGAAACCGGCCTTCGCGTTTACAAAACTATTATCCGCAATGATGGTTGCAATTACCGGGTGCTTGGAAGCAATCATTGTTTTGATGGCCACTTCATCGGTATTTGGAATTTTAGAATAGGAAGCAATTTTATAAGAAGCCGCATTGGCATCCTGGCTTGAAGTAGGTTGAATGGAGCAACCATTCACATCACTGTAAGGCATCGCTTGCCAGGTTGCAACTCCCTTGCTCACGATCAGATCCAGCACAGTAGTAATGCTTGTCCCTGATCCGCATTCGCCAAATTTGGTTTGATTGTATGCATATTCAGGACTGAAAATATTGGTACTATATGCGTAGGAAGATGCATTGTTTTTGTAAAAATGTTCAATAGATCTTGCTCCATAGGCAATGGCAAAAGGCACACAACTGCCTTCATTACCCTGGTGACCCGGCGTAGGCGTTAATAAGGATGCACTGGCTGGTAAACTAGTGGGAGGAAGAACAGTAGTATTAACCGTTACTTCAATTTCGTGTGTGGATGAATTGCCTGCTGCATCAACAGCCGTTGCTGTTAGAACATGTACTCCTGCTGAAGCTGAAGACGTGTTCCATGAATAACTGTATGGGGATGAATTGTCCGAATGGACAAGATTACCATTAATGCTAAAACGGACCACATTTAAACCGGCATTATCCGATGCATTTGCAGTAATGCTTACCGTACCTGAAACTGTGCTGCCATTTGATGGTGAACTGATATTTACCGTTGGATTGGTAATATCGCTGCCCGAAACGTTGCTGACATTTACCTGTATAGAACTGGAGGAAGTATTGCCGGCTGCATCTTTAGCGGTTACCATCAATGTATGCGAACCGTTTGGCACAGTGGCCGAATTCCAGGAAATGGTAAATGGAGAAGCCGAACTGCTGCCTGCAGATTTTCCATCAACATAAAGGGTAACGGAGCTTACACCCACATTGTCACTGGCATTTACCTGTATGCTGATGGTGCCTGCAACAGTTGCACTATTTGTTGGTGATGAAATACTAACAGAAGGCGCTTTGCGATCATTACCACCACCACCGCCACCACCGGTGCCTGGTCTTTTTGCACTCACCATGTTCAGAAAATCTTCCTGGTTGCTGCTGGATAAATAATCACTCGAAATAATAACAGGAACTTTGGCAACTCTTTCAGGGTCATCTTCAATCACACCTGAATTAAATGAACCTGGATTTAGTGTATTGGTTTCCGGTAGTTCATTGTTTTCAAAATCTTTTTGGCAGGCACTTAACACAATGACTAAGCATAGTGCTGCAGCCCATTTGAAGGTTGTTGGTTTTTTCATGGTTTTTCATTTTTATTGATTAGGCATTAGTTATTCATTCCGGTCGTTCAAAGCAAGCCCAACTGATAACCAGGATCCATAGCGATGTACAGTACATACAAATGCTAATGAATTAACACCTTGTGAAAATGATCCATGAATGCTCAAAAATGGTGGGTATGAACAATTCTATTTCGGATTACATAATCTAAAGTCTTCCTGGTGATACAGAGCTCAACATATCGGCCAACAATAATGCCAGTAGCGCTTTCAGGAGGTTTAGCGCATGAGCTATCTAAGAAGTTACCCTTACAAAAAAGGAGATTTTCTGATTATAGTCAAGCTGTTTTTTTTATGGTAGAGCTTGAATAAAAGGTTTAGGGTTTAAAGTTTAGTGTTTAGAATTTATTTGTATTGATGCAAATCATTCACGTAAATTCCTGAGATCTTATTTTGTCGGCAGGCAGCAACCAAATTACTGGCGATAATCAAACCCTAATTTCCAATACACTAATTCCCAATTCCATTCAACTTATCAACCTTTCAACATATCACCCAATCAACCTACTTCCCATAAACCTCCAGCATTTTTTTCAAATCTTCCAGTGTATTGATGTCGGCTGGTTTTTTATCCTGTCGCCAGCGGTTGATGCGTGGAAAACGTAAGGCCACGCCTGATTTGTGGCGGTTACTGGCTGCAATACCTTCAAAAGCAATTTCAAAAACCAGTTCTGGTTTTACGGTTCTTACAGGGCCAAATTTTTCAAGCGAATTTCGTTTTACAAAATGATCTACCTGCGCAAATTCTTTATCCGTTAACCCGGAATAAGCTTTGGTGAAACTGACTAATTTTTCACCATCTCTTACCGCAAATGTATAATCCGTATACAGATTACTCCGGCGCCCACTTCCTTTTTGCGCATAGATCATGACCGCATCAATCACCAGCGGATCTATTTTCCATTTCCACCAGTCGCCGCGTTTGCGGCCCACCTGGTAAACGGATGATTTTCTTTTCAACATGATCCCTTCGCTGTTGAGCGACCTGGCTTTTTCCCTGACTTCAGCCAGTTGATCCCAGTCTTTTACTTTGATAACCGGCGACAATAATAAAACCGGTTGTTGTATACCGTTAGTGATCTCCTCCAGCCTGGCCCTGCGCCAGCTGAGTGATTCATTGCGTACATCATTTCCTTCATATTCCAGCAGGTCGTAAACAATGAAAGCGGCGGGTGCCTCCTGTAAATTTTTTTTGGTGATATTTTTTCTGCCGATACGGGTTTGTAAAACGGAAAAAGGAAGTACCATGCCGGCATCACCAAATGCATTTTCACCATTATCCGTTTGCGGAAGAAATTTATTCATCCGGAATGAAAGGATCTCCCCATCCAACACGGTTCCATTAGGCAAAAGATCTTTCAAAATATAATACTCGGGAAATTTTTCTGTCATCAGTTCTTCACCGCGACTCCATACAAAAATTTCATCATTGCGTTTGATGATCTGTCCACGAATGCCATCCCATTTCCATTCAGCCTGCCAATCTTCAATATCACCTAATGAAGCAGGTACATCTTCCAGCGCATAAGCGAGGTAAAAAGGGTAGGGACGAGAATGATCAATCTTGCTTTCATTCATCAATTCCTGGAAGCCGGTTGTAACAGGATCCCAGTTTCCGCTGATGCGATGAGCGATCACACTGGCATCCAGCTGAATTAATTTTGACAATGCATTCACCATTACTTTTTGAGATACACCGATCCTGAAGTTTCCTGTTATCAGTTTATTGAAAACAAAACGTTCGTCCCGATCCATATTCTGCCAGCATTGCACAACGAATTCTTTCTTTTCTATCTCTGATTTTTTTTCAAGCTGCATCAATTGTTCAATATAATAATGCAATGATTCTTCGCCTTGTATTGCTGTAGGTGATTCAGGTAATAATAATGCAATGGTTTCAGCCAGGTCGCCAACGGTGCTGTAACTTTCAACAAATAACCATGCAGGCAGGTTAATGATTTCCAGGCACCATTCAGTTAACAAAGATGTTTTAACTGATCTTTTTGGGCGACGCCCACTGAACAAGGCTATCACCCAAACTTTATCTTTTTCATTGGCCACTGAAAAAAAATCAACCAGCGCCTGCACTTTATCATTGGTGCCGGTACTGGTTCCGATTGTTTTTACTAATGTGGCAAATTGCTTCATGAATAATTAATAATGATTAATGGTTAAGGATTAATGATTAATTTGAAAATTTGAAAATGATCATGAATGATTAATTGTCAAAATTATATTTGGGTGTTCGGATGAAGGCATTTTCAAATTCTCAAATTTTCAAATTTCCAAATTGGCTTCCTCTTCTTCTCCAAACTCAGTTTTCACTTCTCCTGCTTCTATACCTATTTCATTTAAATAGCGACTGAATGCAGATTGAAATCCATGTGTAACAAAAACTTTTTCCGCACCAGTGGCTTTAATGGTTTGTAATAAACCGTTCCAATCCGCATGATCGCTCAGTGCAAAACCTGCATCAACATTTCGCCTGCGTACATTACCTCTTACCTGCATCCATCCGCTGC
>CAMPGG010000321.1 GCA_946885335.1 uncultured Chitinophagaceae bacterium | reverse complement strand
GTGCCATAACGATAACTAAAAAATGTTTTACAATTGAGGTACATGATATTTTTTTAAAGTAAGCCACTGGCCCGCCTGATTAAATTTTTTCCAAATCGTTTGTGCAGTTTATCTATGGCCTGGTACATCCTGATCTGTTCATCGGAATCATCGAATAAACTGATCTGGTAATTACCCGGAACCAGGTTGGTAAATCTTACCCCTACCAACCTGACCAATAACCTGCGATCATATAATTTATCGAAAAGCATTAGCGCCGTTTTGATAAGCAGGTGATCGAGTGCCGTATAAGGGATCATCATTTGCTTAGTTACCGTATCGAAACCTGCATACCTTAGTTTTACGGTTACACATCCTGTTAGTTTATCCTGGTGCCGCAGATCAGATGCATTTTTTTCGGTGATCTGCACCAACTGGGCACGCATAAAACCAATATCAATGGTATCAGAATCGAACGTACGTTCACCACTGATACTCTTTTGTTCATGAAAAGGGATCACGGGTGTTTCATCAATACCATTTGCCCGGCGCCAAAGTTCAATGCCGTTTTTACCCAACAGGTTTTCCATCATTTCTATGGGTATTTCGCTTAATGTTTGCACGGTTCGTACACCCATTTGCATCAGTAAATGACCCGTTTTGTTACCAACCATCGGCAACTTCATAATAGGTAATGGCGCCAAAAAATCTTTCTCATTACCAAAAGGAATTTCCAGCTGGCCATTTGGTTTGGCTTCATCGGTAGCTACTTTACTTACCAGTTTGTTTGCAGCCAGGCCATAAGAAATGATCAAACCGGTTTCTTTATGAATCAGTTTTTTTATTTCACTTGTATATTGCCTGCATCCAAAAAAACGATCCATGCCTGTCATATCAATATAAAATTCATCGACACTGGCTTTTTCAAAATGCGGAACCTTAAAAGCGATGATATCCGTTACCGTTTGAGAGTAGCGACTATAAGATTCCATATCGCCACTAATTATAATTGCCTGCGGACAAAGCCGCCGGGCCAGTTTCATAGGCATGGCTGAATGAATACCAAAACGACGGGCTTCATAACTGCAGGCTGCAACCACTGCCCGGTCTGATTTGCCACCAACCAACAAGGGCTTCCCTTTTAAAACAGGATTTTTCAGGCATTCCACACTCACAAAAAAAGCATCCATATCCAGATGCGCAATCGTTCTGTGCGTGTTAATAAACATGATTTAAATTTCAATCAAAATTACTAATTTATTTAGCATTATGTTACTAATTTTATGAGCACGTTATAATTTAAGGTTCAGCAACAATGCATAAGGTTTTTAGTTCATCTGATTAAACCATCAATTGACCACCTATACTTTATATACACCTTGCGAAGAAATTTACAAGGACTTAACAGCTATTACCCGATAGATTTGATTGCAATCCGGGTGAAATCTGTGGGCAATGAATAGAGCTTGCTTTAATTACCACTGCTATGATAAAAGACAGGATCCTTAAGATAATATTTATTCCACTGCTTGGTCTGTTCATTCCATTCTTTGCCGATATCATTTCATACGAACTATACTCAATCACGGAACTGGTTGCTATTAATCTCTATTTTATTTTTCTTTCTTACTGCATCTGGAGCACGTCATCATGGATACATCATTCCATGAGGCCCTTATTTAATGTAAACCAGAATCCATTTATTAAGATCAGTTCCATTTCACTGACGAGTGCATTATTTGGTGGTGCAATCTGCTGGATCTTTAGCCTGGTATGGTTCAGGATATCCAACGAAACATTCAGCTGGTTACCTGTTTTTAAAAGCAGTTCATTTTCCGCTTTAGCTGTTATTGTTTTTACGCTGATCTATGAAATACTTTTTTTAAGTAAGGAAAGAGAGCTGGATGAACAAGTAGTGAACATTCTGGACCAGGAAAGATCAAAAGCTGAATTAACCATTTTGAACCAGCAGCTGGAACCGCATTTTATTTTTAATTCATTGAATGCACTTTCATACCTCATATTAAATGATGCCAAAACCGCACATGCATTTAACAGCAAACTTGCCAGCGTTTACAAATATTTCCTGATCAATAAAAACAGGGAACTGATTTCGCTGGAAGAAGAACTTGAATTTATCAACAACTATTTTTTCTTATTGCAGATAAGGCATGATCATAAACTGAAGATGGTTACCCAACTGGAAAAGAACAATGAAAATAAAATGATGATTTTACCATGCGCATTACAGTTACTGGTTGAAAATGCCATCAAACACAACGAGTTTAATGATGAAAATCCTTTACAGATAAATATTTTACAGCAGGATGGATTTATAACCATCAAAAACAATAAAAAACCGAAACCACACCTGGTGAACTCTACTAACATTGGATTACATAACCTGAGTGCCAGGTATAAATTTGTTTGCAATAAAGACATCAGCATTCAATCATCGGATCATGAATTTATTGTTAAACTGCCATTGATCAAAGAAAAACAACAACATGCTTAATGCCATAATTATAGAAGACGAAAAGCCTGCCATGGAAGCACTGGTAAATAATTTATCAGCCGTAACACCAAAAGTGAATATCAAGGCACGATTACATACCGTTAAAGAAAGTATTCATTATTTATCAGGTGAAGCCGATGCTGATATTATATTCAGCGATGTTCAACTTTCAGATGGTTTATCATTCGATATTTTTTCATCCGTGCCTGTAAAAATCCCTGTTATTTTTATTACAGGGTATGATGAATTTATGTTGCAGGCTTTTGAAACTAACGGTATAGATTACCTGTTAAAACCGGTGGACAGGGACCTCCTGGAAAAAGCCCTTATGAAATTCAGAAACCTGCAACAACATTTTTCACACAGCCAAAATGAAATAGATAAACTAAACGGCTATCTTAACCAGCATGGTAAAAAGCGGGTGCTTGTAAAAAATGGTAATGAATATATTCCATTGCGGGTGGAAGATATTTCCCTGTTTTACACAGAAAATAAAATTGTTTTTGCTATTGACCGGAATGGCAAAAAATTCCAGGCAGATAAAAAGCTAAGTGATCTTGAGGCAGAATTGGATCCCTCCGTTTTCTTCCGGGCTAATCGCCAGTACCTGGTTAATATAAATTTTGTAAAAGGATTTAAAGCGTATGAAAGAGTAAAGATCCTGCTTGATCTTTCTATTTCAATGAATGGCCACCAAATTATTATCAGCCAGGAAACAGCACCGCAGTTTCGAAAATGGATCAATGAATTTTGATTAAATAACAAAATAAAAAAGAGCCCCGATTTTACCGGGGCTCTTTAAATTTTATGTAATAACTGTTAACCTTTTTTCATTTTGCTGTTTAAAGTCAAATTACCATAAGGATCAGCCTGTACATTCAACCAGTTTTTATCATCCTGCAGTACAACATAATAATAAAGATATGATCCAGAACTTAACTCCGTAACACCGAATATTTCTTTGTCTTTATATTGTTCTTTTACTTTTGTTTGAATAAAAGGAGGCAATTCTTTTTCGGTATAATAACGAATGGTCTGCAAAACATTTCCTTTTTTATCATACCTGATCTGCGTATCTATACCGTTACAGTTAAATCGTGCAGAGATAACTTTTCCTGATTCGTACCAGCTTACATTTTTTGCATCGCCAAAAGATTCATTAAATGCTTTCAGTACTTTTTCATTGATTACAGGATTAGGATTATTAGCGAAACAAATAACGCTGAATAATATTGCCAGGGGGAATAATAACTTTTTCATGATTATAGTTTTTGAATGAATGATTCGGTTTCTGATTTAAAATTAGTGTGCAGGAGATGATCCTAAAAGCCATTATACTCAGGCGGTAAGAATAATTTTACGCATTCAAAACAGATAATTTATTTACATATGCTGAAGCAGGAAAATAGCTAACTGAAATATTATTTTCCTTATGTGAACCATGAATTACAGATGTTACATGAGCCCGGTTAAGCTATTGTTAAAGTGGATGATCTCAAACTAAGCGGTAAAAAAAATTGATCAAATCTTTTATAAGGCATCTAACGTTTATAAATAACCTAATTATTTTATGATGCAATTA
>CAMPGG010000320.1 GCA_946885335.1 uncultured Chitinophagaceae bacterium | reverse complement strand
CAGCAGACTATAGTTATTGGTGAAGATGTTTTGGGTGGATTTTCACCCATTATTCTTCCGATGCTGATTGCAGGTGTGGGAATCTTGTTTTCAATTGTTGCTACATTTTTTGTTCGTATAAGTGATAAAGCTGGTATTAATACAGACAATGTTCAGAAAGCTTTGAACATGGGTAACTGGGGATCTATTGTGCTGACGGCTATTGCAGCTGCAGGACTGGTTTACTGGTTATTACCTGAATCTATGAGCCTTCGTGGTATTCCGTTTACCAAATGGGGTGTAATGGGAGCCATTGGTGTTGGTTTATTGGTTGGAGCCTTAATGAGCATCATTACTGAATATTATACCGCTATGGGTAAAAGACCCGTAATGAGTATCATCCGTCAATCTTCAACCGGTCACGCTACCAACGTAATTGGTGGTTTAGCCGTTGGAATGGAATCTACTTTTCTTCCCATTTTAGTATTGGCCGGTGGTATCTGGGGTTCTTACGAATGTGCCGGTTTATATGGTGTGGCTATCGCCGCTGCCGGTATGATGGCAACTACTGCCATGCAATTGGCCATTGATGCTTTCGGCCCTATTGCCGATAATGCCGGTGGTATTGCCGAAATGAGTGAATTGCCAAAAGAAGTACGTGAAAAAACAGATATCCTGGATGCTGTTGGTAATACCACTGCAGCTACCGGAAAAGGTTTTGCCATTGCATCTGCAGCATTGACTGCTCTTGCTTTGTTCGCGGCATTTGTTGGTGTTGCAGGTATTGAAGGAATTGATATTTACAAGGCAGATGTGCTGGCTTGTTTGTTTGTAGGTGGTATGATACCATTTATATTTTCTTCATTAGCTATCCGGGCTGTGGGTGAAGCCGCAATGGCAATGGTTGAAGAAGTTCGCCGTCAATTTAGAGATATTCCGGGTATTATGGAAGGAACTGGAAAACCTGAATATGATAAATGTGTTGCCATCTCAACACAAGCTTCTATCAAAAAAATGATGTTGCCAGGTGCCATTACCATCCTTTCTCCATTGATCATTGGTTTCGTTATGGGACCAGAAGCTTTGGGTGGATTTTTAGCTGGTGCAACGGTAAGCGGTGTTTTAATGGGTATGTTTCAGAATAACGCTGGTGGTGCATGGGATAATGCAAAAAAATCTTTTGAAAAAGGAGTTGAAATAAATGGTGAGATGTATTATAAAAAATCAGAACCACATAAGGCTTCTGTTACTGGTGATACTGTTGGTGATCCTTTTAAAGATACTTCTGGTCCATCCATGAACATCCTGATCAAATTAATGTCAATTGTATCATTGGTTATTGCTCCTACCCTTGCTGAAATGTATGGAACAGGGCCTGATGTAATTGATGATGAAGCAAAAACAGAAAAGATCATTGAAGTAAAGCCAATCAGCAAAGTGGCTGATAACAAAACTGTCGTTTTATAAATTACATAACAGATAATATTTAAACCCCGGGCATCCGGGGTTTTTTATTTTATCATTGTGATTTCGATAATTGCAATAAGCATTATTTATTTGCAAACATTTTAATTATGAATCCGGCCTTTCTGATATTTTTTCTCTCATTGTTTCTATGCGTTTCCTGCGAATCGTCTACCCAATCCACCCAAAAATTACATACCCCTGCATTTTTAACTGTCAAGAAAATTGTCGATGGCGATACTTTCTGGGCCGATGACGGAACGCCAAAAGGGATCAAGGTTCGATTAATAGGTATTGATGCTCCTGAATCCAGGAAATCTTTTAAAAAAGAAATAGGTGTTTATGGGAAAGAATCAAAAGCCTATTTAACGCAGTTATTAAAAGGCAAGAAAGTGCGGCTGGTTTATGACGTTGATTTAAAAGATCAATACGGCAGAACACTGGCTTATGTGTACCTCGAAGATGGCACATTTGTAAATGCCGAAATTATTAAAAATGGTTTTGCAACTATCCTGACCATTCCACCGAACGTGAAATTTGCAGATCATTTTTATCAATTGCAACAAAAGGCCCGGGAATCAAAAAAAGGTCTATGGAATGTTTCACCATAGACCTTTTTTACAATCGACCTCAAATAATTAATGCCTCATACCGGGTTCTGTTTCCCTTGCCGGCATATCAATATTTTCAATATAAGTTTTAAAATTCTCCACATCGGACCTGATCATTTTTTCAAATCCTGGTGTAAATAATTTGGCAATACCTGCACTGATATTGCGCATCGGTGGACGGTAAGAAATAACTACATCCAGTTTGGTTTGATTTAATCCCGCATCATGGAAATCGATCTTTCCCGCATTTTCAACATCAGCGCCGGGTAAAGAACTCCATCCTAATAATCGGCCGGGTTCATCTTTTACTATTTCCGCATCCCATTCAATGCTTCCGATGCCGGCAGGTCCTTTGGCTTTCCAATGAGACCTTGTTGCATCCATTTCTGTTACCGTTTCCAGGTGATCCATAAACAGGGGCATGTTTTCCAGCTTACGCCAAAATGCATAGACTTCCTGCCTGGGTTTATTCACCAAAAAGCTCGTTCGAATATTGATATTCTTAACCGGGTCTGGCAGGTTATGCTTTCCTGCTAATGAATATCCCGGGCAATGTCCTGTGACACCCCGGTAAAGTAAAAACCCACCGGTTAATAATTTTGACAGGCTTAATTTCCCAATATTGTTAAAGACCAGGAATGCACCAATACCAGCAGAAATAATTCTTTCTGTATTGCCAACATTCACAGTGACTTTATCATGTACATATGCTTGTTCTTGTTCCATAATAAAAAGATTAATTTTTGTAATGATTGAGAATTATAAATTGCAAAAACTATTCCCACCATTATCCTTTCTTATGATGGAAAGAAGTAATCAATCCATTCATCAAACAGCGTTAAAAAAAATAAATCGTGGTTTGAAACAATCTGGCATGATTCCCGTTATGTATTCCTGGGTCAATTAATTACGCTGACCTGTTTATCTTATTTTATGAAAAATCACCTGATCTCCTCCACCCTTGCCCTGGTACTGGTAACCACTATCAATTTTAGCTGTACGGAAACCAACCCGGCAGAAGTTCACCCGGAATCCACCATCAAATCAACTGTCGACAATATTCAACCTGTTGATGATTCAAAAGTTTTAGATACCGCTTTATACAACGACAGGCTACAGGCAATGAGTAATGGAGATACCCTTGGATTATGGCCGGTAAAAACGCCTTATCCATTGGCTGGAGCTATACTTCCTTTTAACCGGGTTATTGCTTTTTACGGCAATCTTTATTCTAAAAGAATGGGAATCCTGGGTGAATTACCAAAAGATTCCATGTTCAATAAATTAAAAGAAGAAGTAAATAACTGGCAAAAAGCGGAACCAGGTTTACCTGCAATTCCAGCTTTGCATTATATAGCCGTTACTGCGCAACAGGCTCCGGGTAAAGATGGAAAGTACCGTTTGCGTATGCCTTTTCACCAGATAGATACAATTATGAACTGGGCTAAAGAAATAGATGCACTTGTTTTTGTTGATATCCAGATTGGACACAGCACATTGGGAGATGAAGTTCCTCAATTAGAAAAATATTTATCACAGCCAGGAGTTCACCTTGGAATTGATCCTGAGTTTGCCATGCAACCAGGCATTGCTCCAGGAAAAAAAATTGGAACTTTTGATGCAAAAGATATTAATGTAGCTATTGATTACCTGGCAGAATTAGTAAAGAAAAATAACCTGCCTCCTAAAATGCTGGTCATTCATCGTTTTACACAAGGCATGGTTACAAATTATAAAGAAATCAAGATTGTACCAGAAGTCCAGGTTATAATGGATATGGATGGATGGGGTGACAAAGTGTTGAAACGTTCAACCTGGTTGCGGTATATTTATCGTGAACCGGTGCAGTACGCAGGTTTTAAAATATTTTACAAGAATGATACAAAGAAAGATAAGAACGCATTGTATCAACCGGAAGAACTTGTTAAGTTCACGCCCAAACCAATTTATATACAATACCAGTAATTACTTTTTTGAAATAACCATATCTACTTGCTTAATCAAGCCATCTCCGGATGGCTTTTTTT
>CAMPGG010000319.1 GCA_946885335.1 uncultured Chitinophagaceae bacterium | reverse complement strand
AAAGAATGACAGAGGATATGTTGGAGAATCTGAAATAAAATCATTCAAAAAAATGCAGCCACTATTGGGCTGCATTTTTTTTATTGCCTTGCTAAAAATCCTACATCATATCCTCTTCATCCAGTTTATACTGGCTTTTTATTTTGCGCATCACTTCGTCCATGCTTGGCCTGTGGTCGCGTGGTTCCCAGGTACCCTGTTCCCATTTTAATAATTCATCGTCAATATTTTTTTGTTGCATTTCAGTGAGTTTATGCACCAGCATATCACTC
This sequence comes from uncultured Chitinophagaceae bacterium, assembly GCA_946885335.1. Next base: position 3,816 of record CAMPGG010000319.1, on the reverse strand, counting down.
ATGGCTTTTTGTTTTTCGTAGAAAAGTTTTTTCTTTTCGTAAACAATTTCTTTCCCTTTTCGAATATCATTTTCTGATTTAGCCATCTGCAACAATTCTTCTTTTGCCAAAGCAATATCATAAGGCCCAACAGGCATGATCAGTTTGGAAAGAATAGGTCCCGTTTCAATCAGGATGATCAACAATGAGATCATGAGAGAGGTCCAGAATACACTGCTTTCTTCAGCAGACAAATCTGATAACGCTTTATTTCGCTCTAAAAAGCCGGTTCCCGCACCAAGGGTTGCCTGGTAATCATTTTTTTTGTTTTGAAGAGATGCCGTAGCATTTAACAATATACTATCCTGTATGGCTACCCGATTTTTAATATCCATTAATTCAGGAGTGTTTTGCAATAGATATTGATCATAAGCTTCTTTCTTCAACCGCGTAATTCTTTCTATTCCTCTTTGACCTGAACCACCCGTGCCATCGGCTTCCTGTACATAAGCTGTTTGCAGGTTGCGCAAAGTATCTTCAATTGCCTGTTTGCGTTGAAGCGCCCTGTCCCTTTCAGCTTTTGCATTTGTTTCAACAGTTAAATTTTGCAATTGTAACAGGCTGTCATTACGCTGGGTTTTTTTGTGCATGTTTTCAACCATCTTCACATTGATCTCTTTTTCAAAGATCTTTAGTTCCAGCGGTCTTGCAATGGTGATACCTATTAACAATGCCAGCATTATTCTTGGAACTGCCATCCAGAATTGTTTTGTCTTTGAAACACCATATTTACGCATAGTTGAAACCAGGAAGCGATCAAAATTAAAAATGATCAGGCCCCAGATCAATGCGAAGCCAATGGTCCAAAACCAATTGTCGAAAATACTGTGAATGGCATAACCAGCCGATAATGTAGCCAAAACAAAAGTGGCAACTAATACACCGCCTAAACCGGCATACTTGGTATGTTCTGTAGGATTTTCTTTTAATAATGGCTGATGTGCTCCCGCGGCCCACCACCAAAAGTTATTTTTGAATTTTCTTTCTTTTTTCACCCCGAAAGAATCATACGTGTACAGGTCATCGCCCTGAACTTTTTGTTGTTCATTCATAGTTGAATGTTTAAATGAATAAAAGGTTGTTCCGGGGTTGAGTTGGAGTCCTGAGAAAAACGTATACTATCAGAAAATTGTATGCAGGATGCGTTAACAATTTAATAAAATAAAGATTAACGAACGTTCAGATTTTTACAAAGGGGAACCAGTAGAGATAGAAGGTTTTAAATATTTAAAAAAGTCATCACAATTGCAAAACATCCTTCATAGTAAATACACCTTTTTTATCATGGATGAATTCCGCCGCAAGCACCGCACCCATAGCAAAACCTTTCCGGTTATGTGCAGTGTGAATGATCTCGATATCATCAATAGAAGATGTATAATGAACTTTATGTGTGCCAGGCGCCGGATCTATGCGTTTACTGATAATGGTTAATTCTTCTTTGCGGGTGGAAAATTCATTCACCCATTTTTTCTTTAATGGAGCTTCTTTCAAAATGTCCTCAGCCAGGGTGATAGCCGTTCCGCTGGGTGCATCTTTTTTTTGGGTGTGATGAATTTCTTCAAGACTAACATTATAATCAGCATGTGATGCCATCATAGATGCCAGTTTGCGGTTCAATTCAAAAAAAATATTTACCCCTATACTGAAGTTGCTGGCATATAAAAAACTGCCATTTTCTCTTTTACAATATTGTTGAACGGAAGGCAAATTATCCGTCCACCCTGTAGAACCTGAAATAACAGGAATACCAGCTTCGATACATTTGCGAATATTTTTTTCAGCCGTTTCGGGCCCTGTAAATTCTATGGCAACATAAGCTTGAGAAAGATTTTCCGTATTGAGATCTGCCTGGTTATGCATATCGATCACTAAAACAATTTCATGACCCTTTTCTAAAGCAACTTCTTCAATGGCTTTACCCATTTTGCCATAACCTATCAATGCTATTTTCATGCGTGTATGATTAAAAGGAATTTATTTCCCAATATGCAAAACCAAACTGAGACCCGAAGTATTAGCCATTTCACTATGGCCCGGTTTTATCCTCAGGCTCAGGTCAGGGCTTACATCAAAACTTTTCAGGTGAGCATCAACGGTAGCATCAACAACATTCAATCCCCAAAGCGCAATAAAGACTAAAACGGTGTAATCAATATTCCGACGAAATTCATTCCGGTTAAACCTGAGCGATTCTTCACTGATTGGAATGTATTTTGTCTTCATTTTAAAGTAATCCGTAGAGTCGTTCAATACCCGTGCATTGTATTTTCCCCTGTAGGCTACCCTGAGTTCTTTATAAGTTTGAATATTATATGCAAAAACCACCGCTGTTGTTCCCAATGCGCCATATACAATTGGAATTTTCCAATACTTCTTGTTATAGGCTTGTCCCCAACCCGGAATAATCGCTGAACGGATAGCGGCTTTCTTCGGACTGTGAATTTTGTTCAATGAATCTTTATCTGCTTTTTTGATTTGAGATTCCGGCGTTGTACGTAACTGCGAAGTATCACCTTCAATCACCACCGGTACATCCTGGGCATGTACATTATTCAAAGAGTGAAAAATGAAAAATAAAATTACTGGTATAAAGAATTTCAAGCTGTTCATATTAGTCGGCTGAAACATTCAATTGCTCCAGCAGTTTATTGAATTCCTCGAGCGAATAATAATCAAAAACAACTTGCCCGCTTCCATTGCGACTGTGTTTTAATTTTACACGTGTACTGAATTGTGATGCTAATTTATCTTCAATTTTCTGAAAGCCGGGAGGCAGCTTGCTTTTTACGGATTTTTTAACTGCATTGTCCTGCTTATACATATTGCGAACAAGCGCTTCCGTATTTCTGACTGATAATCCTTTATTTTTTATTTCTTTAAAAATAAATAACTGCATTTCCACTTTATCTACATTGATCAATGCCCTGGCATGACCCATGCTGATCTCACCGGTTCTCACAGCCACCTGTATATCTGGTGGTAATTTTAATAAACGAATATAATTGGTAATGGTGCTCCTGTCTTTACCCATTCTTTCAGCAACTTCTTCCTGCGTATGATCCAATTCATCCATCATACGTTTATAGCTAAGCGCAATTTCAACCGCGTTTAAATCTTCCCGCTGCAGGTTTTCAAGCAATGCCAGTTCTAATAATTGCTGGTCATTTGCCTGGCGTACATAAGCCGGGATATCTTTTAATCCGGCAATTTTAGAAGCACGGAAACGTCTTTCACCCGAAATCAAACGATATTTACCCGAAGCTGTTTTTGAAACCGTAATGGGTTGAATGATATCATGCATTTTGATGGATGCCGCTAATTCATTCAAAGACTGTTCATCAAAATCTTTCCGGGGTTGCTTGGGATTTGTTTCAATGGATTCTAAAGGAATACGGATGATATTAGTTACTGATTCTACAACAGAATGTTTTAAGGTTCCGGCAGTTGTTTTCAGATCTGTATCAATGTTCTGTAGCAGGGAGCGAATCCCTTTTCCTAACGCTTCTTTATTTTGCTTCGGGTTGGTCATTCAATTTTTTATTTATTACAATTGTTTTTATGATTCTTTACTGTATATCAGAGTTCCATTATTCTTTCGTCACGGCTTATTTTAGTGAGGTCATTTTTTTGCAAAATTTCTTTTGCCAGGTTCAGGTAATTGGTAGCGCCTTTGCTCTTTGCATCATACAATATAACAGGTTTGCCAACGCTGGGAGCCTCACTTAGTTTTGCATTGCGATGAACAATGGTATCGAAAACCATATCTTCAAAATG
>CAMPGG010000318.1 GCA_946885335.1 uncultured Chitinophagaceae bacterium | reverse complement strand
GCAGTCATTCATGAAGAACAGGTGCTGGTCAATGGAGCAGTCATCAAACTAAGATTGTTACAGGATATTTTTATTAACCATCATAAAATACCAGCAGGAAATTTTGTTTATGGTATTGTATCTCTGAATGGAGAAAGACTTCAAATTCAAATTAATTCCATCAGGCATGAAAACAATTTATTCAATATCAAAATGGAAGTACATGATATGGATGGTTTGCCAGGCATTTATATCCCCGGAAACATTACCAGGGATGTGGCTAAACAATCCACTGAAAACAACTTGCAACTCATGGAACTTTCGACAATGGATCATTCTCTCAAGGCCCAGGCGGCTTCCGCCGGAATGAATGCCGCCAAATCTTTATTAAGTAAAAAAGTAAAATTGGTGAAAGTGAAGATAAAGGCCGGATATAAGGTTTTATTAAAAGATAAAAGCAATAATTAAAAACTATAAAAAAATCATCTATTATGAAACGAATTGTGAGTTTGGTTGGTGGATGCTTATTATATGTATGCGTCTTTTCTCAGACTGCTTCACTGGAAATTACGACTGATAAAACGACAAGCCTGGTCTTTCCTTTTCCTGTCACGCATGTTGATCGCGGGACCAAAGAGGTACTGGTTCAACAGATAAAAGAAACGGGTAATATCCTTTTAATAAAAGCGGCTTCAGGACATTTTGCAGAAACCAATTTAAGTGTGGTTACCGGCGACGGAAGTATTTATTCGTTTATGGTAAATTATAAAGAACAACCCGGTAAGCTAATTTATTATCTCCCTGAGAAAAATAAAACCTCCATTGCAACATTTGCGAACGGTTTATTGAATAACCATCGCACGATGAAGGGAATCCAGGATAAGAAATGGAACATGCAGGTAACTGTTACGGGTATATACATTAAAGAGAATGTGATTTACTACCAATTGCTTTTGTGTAATGGCAGCCCAATTGATTATGATATTGATCTTATGCGCTTTTATATCCGTGACAAAAAGAAAAGCAAACGTACCGCAGTACAGGAAAATGAATTATCGCCGCTGCATATCTCTGGAAATACGGAAAAAATAAAAGCCTACAGCTTTTCAAGAATGGTTGTGGCCATGCAAAAATTCACCATCCCTGATGCCCAATACTTCGCCATACAACTGATGGAGAAAAACGGTGGCAGGCACCTGGACCTGAGAGTGAATAACAATAAAATCATAAGGGCTATTCCGCTGGCTGATTTAAAATGAACCAGGAACATGTCATATCTGATGAAATTCTGGAGCAGGCTTTGGTTGAATTATCCCGGAGAAACTACTGGATTGCATATAACACTATCCCCTATTTTCTTGAAAAAGGAGATGTATATTTTTTTAAAGATAAAAGTGAAGCCACCGAGTTTGCTATTAACAATTTAAGTGAGTTTGATAATTATAAAACAATTTATGCAAGCTCCTTAAGTGAATTACTTAGGCAAATCCCATATGGCGAAAATTTTAGCAAGCAAGTGTCAAATCCGGATAAAAAGAAATTATATCAGACTGAAGGGAATGCTTTTACCGATTCCCTGAGTTCACCTTTAGAACAACAATCAATTTCAAAAAATAAAAACTTGTCAATCATGAATGAAAAAAACCTGGATTATCTAAAAGATAATATGAAGTACATGGGATTTGGTGATAGTATGAATGAAGCGCTGGAAACACATTTGAAACATGGTCAGCCGGAGTTCAGGATTTCTCACCAGACAGTAGTGAATAAAAAACCTTTCGAGGTAGAACTGCATTTCCGTAAATCAGATAATACGGACATGTATTTTTTCAACAGCTACAATGCTTCCCTTCAAAGAAGCAATGGAGAAAAAGTTGATCAGACCTTTTACCTGAACAAAGGCAAAGGAATTACAGCTAAAGAAGCTTACAATTTACTGGAAGGCAGAGCCGTGCATAAAGAATTAACAACTAAGGAGGGGCAGGAATACAAAGCATGGGTTCAGCTGGATTTTGATAAAATGGATAAACATAATAATCACGAGGTGAAACAATTCCATGAAAATTATGGATATGATCTGAGGGCTGCTGTTGAAAAATTTGCAGTCACTGATTTGTTGGATACTGATAAAGAAAAAGCATTAATGCAATCCTTACAAAAAGGGAACGTCCAATCTGTAACAATCGAAAAAGACGGGCAGGTTTCCAAAATGTTCATGGAAGCTAATCCCCAATTTAAAATGGTTACCCTATATGATGCCCAAATGAAACGGGTGCCGAAAGAAGACCTGGGGCAATATCAGTCGGTGAAACAAACAGAAAATAAGGAAGTTAGCCAGGAGCAAAAAGAAGATATTAAAAAGGACGTAAAACAGAAGAAGTCAGAAGATTTAAATGGTACAAAAAAAAAGAGCAGTCGTAAAAAAGGACAGTCAGTTTAAAGATCAGCCGGGGTCATAACCGATCCCGGCTTTTATCACTTAAAAGAACAGGTGAAGTATGGCAATAGAAGTAGTTACTAAAGATGACCTGCAGCAATTCAGGATGCAACTGATCAATGATATTAAACTTTTAATAGGCTCACCCGAAAAGACTTTGGATAAACAATGGCTCAAAAATGCGGAAGTAAAAAAAATCCTGAATATTTCGTCAAATACTATACAGCGGCTACGCATTGCTGGTAAACTTCGCTCAAGCAAGATCGGTGGTGTGCATTATTACCGGTACGCCGACATTGAGAAGATGCTGAACGAGGGATCTTTATGACACCAGAGCTACATCCATTAACACAATTTCTTACTTCTGTCAGAGAAGACAACAGAATTAGCCCGACGCATATCAGCTTGTATATGGCGCTATTTCAATTTTATATCCTGAACTGTTTTCAAAATCCCATTGAAATCAGCAGGCTAACGGTAATGGATAGAGCAAAAATAAGCGGTCTGGCTACCTACCACAAATGTATAAAGGACCTGAATGATTATAATTATATCCGGTATCAGCCGTCATTTAATCCAAGGATAAGCAGTAAAGTGTGGATTTAAGTGAATTATCATCAATTATTTTCAATACCGCATTGGATTTAATTATGAATTTGAGCAGTTATAGTTTGCGTTTTCAGTTAAATAAAATTGCTTTCTTATAATCCATTTAACTTCTAATACCAACATTTAAATTTGGATAATGAATAAAATATAGGTTCAAGAATTAACAAGTAATTATCGGGTTCTTTGTTGCGTAATCATTCAAAAAATTACAATATTCATATTTTTGCCAGGCTTCGCAAAGAGCATTTTTGATTTAAGCAACCAATCGTTAAAGGTCTGCAGTTTCTACTGTGGACCTTTTTTGTTTATGCCAGGATTAAAAAAAATCCCGGCCGCTGAAGCCAGGATTTGTTAAACGTACTTTCATTATACTTTAGGCTCCATTCTTCAACATATCAATTGCAACTTCAATTTTTCTTTGGATAACCGGGCCTTCAAATCCAATTGTTTTGAACCGAATGTTACCATTCTGGTCTATAATATAAGTTGCTGGTATGACATTGAATCCAAATTTTTCCCCTATAGTTCTATCCTTATTGTAAAAAACAGGGAAGCTATATCGTTTATTTCCCCACCAGCCTTGCGCATCCTGTAAGCTATTGTTGGATCCACTGTTTATAACCATAAATAGTACATCATCGTTATTCTTATATTTTTCATACGCATTTTGTACATAAGGCATTTCCTTCATGCAGGGCACACACCAGGTAGCCCAAAAGTCGACTACAATAATTTTATTTTTTGTCAGGTTAGCAGAAACGGGCTTGCCATTCAAATCAACAATTGCTTTTAGAAATTCTGGTGCTTTAACATTAATGATTTCCTTTTGAAGTTCCGCCAGCATCTCAGATTTCCAATGATCATTTAATTCTTTCATCTCGGCATCCCACCCATTTAAACCTTGATTCATCTTTTGATAATTGGCTTTCATTTTGGCAAGTGACAAAGTATCTTCCGGAACAACAAGCATGATCTTTTTGTATGAACTAAACGCTTTATCATGCTTACCGGTAGATTGATAGAATTCCCCCGCATTAGACAATGTTTCTACATCAGATGAAATTGCAAGGGCCTCTTCCATAATATTTCCAGC
>CAMPGG010000317.1 GCA_946885335.1 uncultured Chitinophagaceae bacterium | reverse complement strand
GAAATTGCGAAGCTTTTATCAAATCCTGGTTTAGTAAAAGAAATGGGAGAGAATGCAAGGAAAAGAGTAGTTGATTACTTTGACCTGGAATTAATGGTTAAACAGGTAGATGAATGTTTCAAAAATATTTCCGTACAAGCACATAATAAAGAAGCAAATGAATCAGCTTATTTATTACTACTTAATAGAATGATGAAATTGGAAGAGGATCGGCATGAATTGTTGGAATTATCGAATTCCAAATTCGGCAGGTTATTTTCAAAATATAAGAAACCATATCAAAAAGCAAAGCAGGCTTATCATAAGGTAAAAGACATTTTAAAAAAAGGAATTTGAAGTATTGGTTGTTAACAACAGAATTTCCACCACAATTTGGTGGCGGCATTGGAACCTATTGTTATCAATGGACCTCCTTATTGCAAAAGCATAAGCATGTAGTAACCGTATTTATTCCCGAAAAAAATGAAAAACTATACAGGGAAACATACCTGGATAATATCAGGATAGTTTATTTTTCTCCATACCTGGAAAATACTTCCTCCATCCTGGGTTATGAAACGATGATCAGTTATTCGTTTGCAAAAATAGTGGAGATCTACCTGCAAAAAGAAGGTGTACCTGGTTGGCTCGAGTCACAGGAATATAATGGTATAGCCTATTACATTCTGCAAAAAAAACATTTGCATTATCCATTGTTCCGGGATCTAAAAGTTTTAATAACCTGTCATTGTCCATCATTCATAACTTTTGAGCACAATCATATCAATACTTTTCAACTTCCTTATTTCTGGATAGGGGAGATGGAAAGATTTTGCATGAAGGCGGCAGATCATTGTATCTCGCCCAGTAAATATTTGATGGATAATATTCATTCAAAATACCCTGGGTTGGTTGAGCATTATTCAGTGCTCCATAATCCTTATCAACTAAATCATAGTACAAATAATAGAAGCGAGTGTTCAAATGAAGTGCTGGTAATTGGTAAACTTTCACCGGCAAAAGGAATTTTACAAACACTTAAAACTTTTGATAAGTTATGGAGCAATGGCTTTCCTTACAAATTGAAATTGATCGGTGATCAAAGGTTTTTTTATCATGCGGCGGGGACTACAACTGAAGTTTTTATAAAAAGGAAATATGGGCATCATTTGGAATCGGGCATGTTGATCATTGCGGGTGCGGTTGATCCGCAACATTTGCAAACTGAAATAGACCAGGCAAATATTATCCTGGTGCCCAGTACAGTTGAAAATCTTCCCTATACGGTAATAGAAGGAATGTCAAAAGGAAAAGTAGTGGTAGCATCTGAACAGGGTGGTCAGCGTGAATTGATTAAAGATGGCGTAAACGGTTTTTTATTTAATATTAATGATGTTCATACTTTAGAAGTTAAACTGCAGGCCGCATGTTCATTACCGGTAGATAAAAGATTGGCAATAGGTACAGAATCGAAAAAAACGATTGCAGAAAAATGCGATCCGCAAAACTATTATTTTAAGAAAATGGAACTGTTAAAAAACCTGGTTCCTGCACTTACAGCAACATTTCCATTTGTAAACGGTACGCAAAATCCTGGTGATGTGCAATTGGAAACAAATGAATTGTTGTCTGTGATCATTCCTTTTTATAACATGGGTCATTATATTGATGATACCATTCAATCAATATATGCATCGGAGTACAAGCATGTGGAAGTAATCATTGTCAATGATGGTAGCACAGAAAAGGAAAGCCTTAACAAGCTGGAACAGTTAGCTAAACGAGGAATAAAAATAATTCATCAGTCCAACCAGGGGCTGGCGGCTGCACGCAACTATGGTGCTATGGAAGCAGCAGGGCGGTTCCTTGCTTTCCTGGATGCTGACGATATGATAAGTACCACATACTATTCAAGGGCTGTTGAAATATTGCAATCCAAATCAAATGTATCTTTTGTTGGTTGCTGGGTTCAATATTTTGGCGAAAGCAATAATCAATGGCCTGCTTTCAATCCGGAACCACCTTATATACTTTTCCATAACATGGTGAATTCAAGCGGGCTGGTTTATAATCGGGAAAGTTTTTTGAAAGCAGGTTTGAATGATACCCGTTTTATTTATGGTATGGAAGATTATGATAGTGTATTAAATCTCATTGAACATGGGTACAGAGGCGTTGTGATTCCTGAATTTCATTTTTATTACCGGGTTCGTAAAAATTCTATGGCAAGGGGTTTCAATAAAAGTAACATGGCATATTTATACCAGTTATTAATTCAAAAGCATGAAAAAATATATACTGAATATGCAACTGATGTTGCCAATTTATTAAATGTTAATGGACCCGGTTATCAATATGAAAATCCGACATTGGATTATCATATTCACCCGGGAAATAGTATCTACAACCGGTTTATACGAAAATTAAAATTAAAAGTGAAACAGCAACCGGTTTTACGGAAGGTTGCATTAACTATAAATCAAAAGTTCAAATCCTGATATTAACATGATAAAACTATTCAGCGATTGGGTTAGCGGCTCTAATAAAGTGGAAAGAATCTGGCTGCTTGCTAAGATTGAATTTAAACTGAGATATTATGAAAATAAACTTGGTTTATTATGGGCATTACTGAAACCTATTTCAGATATTTTTATTTTTTATGTAGCATTTGAACTGGTATTGAAACAGGGGATACCGAATTTCGTTTCATTCCTTTTTATAGCATTGATTCTTTGGAACTTTTTTGTTGAGTCCACCACCGGAACCATTCAATTGTTAAGTACTAAAAAGTATTTGTATGAATACACCAATATGAATAAAATGGAAATTTATCTTTCCACTATTTTTTCCAGTTGTATTGGCTTTTTTTTCAACCTTACTTTTTTTATTATTTATTTCCAGTTTATTGATGCAGGAACATTGGGGTTAAGTTTTTATGCATTTTATATCATCCCCATTTTTTTAAACCTGTTGATCCTTGCTTTAGGATTTTCAATGATTTTATCCTGCATTTATGTACTGGCAAAAGACATTACGCAAATATGGATGGTTATAACAGGTATTGGATTTTGGATTTCACCCATACTGTTTAAATTAGAAACTTTTAGAAATGCCTTGCCCGGTATTGATTATCTGAACCCCGTTGCAGGAATTATCATCAATGCAAGGAATGTTATGCTTTATCAAAAGCCACCTGAATGGCAATTGTTTTTGTTTGATTATGCTTACGCCATTGTGATTTTAAGTATTGGAACAATTATGCTAAATAAAATTGGAGCCCGGGCTGCAGAAAAACTTTAAAATGGAATTATGGAAAATAGTATTGCTATTGAGGCAAAGAACATTAGTAAAACGTTTCATATAACAGAGGACAGTCATAATACTGTAAAACACAGGTTGTTTAATCTTTTCAATCCAATGAAAAGTAAAGAGGTAACAGCAGTAAAGAGTTTATCACTTGAGATAATGAAAGGTGAATGTATAGGTTTGCTAGGAAGAAACGGCAGTGGCAAATCAACACTCGTTAAAGTACTGGCAGGAGTTTATCCTACGGATACAGGTTATGTTCGCATCAATGGTTCTACCATGCTTATGAATCTTGGAGTGGGTATGAGTCATGAATTAACAGCCCGTGAAAATATTTATGTTTCAGGATCGGTATTGGGTTTAAAAATAAAACAGGTTGATGCAATTTTTGACAAGATTGTTGATTTTGCAGAATTGAGAGAATTCATTGATACAAAAATAAAATTCTTTTCTTCCGGTATGTTAGCCCGCCTAGCCTTTTCAATTGCTGTGAATGCAGGTGCTGACATTATGTTTTTGGATGAAATTTTTGCTGTAGGTGATATGAAGTTCCAGGAAAAAGCAATTAAAGTTTTTGAAAGCTCCTGGATCGAAGGGAAAACGGTTGTATTAGTGAGCCACAGCATGGAAACAATCAGAAGCTATTGTAGTAAATCCGCTTATATGAAAAATGGAGAGTTGGTTTTTTTTGGCGAAACCAGCCAGGCTATTGAAAGATACCTGGCAGACAATCAATGATCTTTTTTGAATTTATACGTCAACAAAAAACTTATAAAAAATCCTGTCAGCATTCCTCCCAAACTACGGTCAAAATATATTTCGGTGATCCAGGCGGTTGCAAATGTGA
>CAMPGG010000316.1 GCA_946885335.1 uncultured Chitinophagaceae bacterium | reverse complement strand
GCCTGAACATGCATCCAGTCATAATTTCTTTGTCGCCCAAGGCTAACCCATCCTTCGGCTTCCCAGAGCTCCCACCATTTTTGATAATCGGGTTTTGCCAAAGTAGCTTTGTCTCTTCCCCATTTTAGCTGGTTATTCATAGGGTCAAAATCCAGGGCAATGCCCCATGAATGTGTACTTAGCATGGTACCTCCCCGCATGGGACGATAATTTAAACATCCGCCAAAACAATTCAGTCTTAGCTCTTTTAACCCCGGTGAGCCATAATGATCCAATGCTTTTTCCAAAACCACGCTGATACTATCCTTAACTTTTTTATGGCAGCTGATCCTTTTTATGGTCACGCTTTCATCCCATGCAAGCAGCATCTGGTATGGCAGTATCATGCTTGTGATCTGCCGGTTACCACTGGGTGATGCAAAACCGTAAAAGCGGTTTAATTCATTGAGCGTTTGCATGGGCCAGCTATTAGGATTTACTGGTCTTGTTACTTCCTCTGGTCGCCAGGGTTGTTCTGTAAATCCAAAAAGTAACTGGTGTTTTAATTGGTTGAATGCTTCCAAAGTGCGAATGCCCCAAAGCCCGTCTATTTTACCCGGATCAATACCACGGTCTTTTGCATATAACTGGATCAATGCAGTGATCTTTTTTTCTTTATTCCAGCTGTTGGGTATTCCTTTAACCCTGTTCAATGCATTGAGGGTTGATTTGCCCAAAATACCATCCACAGATCCTGCTTTAAGCCCTTTTTCATTCAGGATGCTTTGGGCCATTTTGATGATATCAACAGTTAGTTCCATGGTTATTTATTTAAGATTGAAAAAATAACCAGCACCTTAACTATCCTGAATTTAACCAATTTTCAAAACATTCAATCTCCCAGTTTAAAATAGGCGAATAATTATTTACCATTTTCACTTACTCATGGCTGTTAAAAAAAATGCGGGACGATGCCCGCATTTTAAAATGTTATTTCTGCAATTATTTAAAATCCTTATTCACCAATCACTTTAATAAGCATTCCTTTCGTAACCTGCTGGTTCAAATTCATACCATTTAAAATTGACAGCTCCTGCATTTTTGCGGTGGGCATATTAAAACTACGCAGAGCCTGTTCTAATGTAGTATTGGCAGCAACTGTTTTAATACGAATACGCTGAGGTTTCTTATTGATCTTAGAGGCATCCGTTAACGTACGGAAATTTTGCATCGTGCTGTTAAAGGCTGCAGAATAATTATTAAAGTCATTTAACCCGGAAGCACCCAGGATCAGGTAAATATTTCCACCATGCTGAATAAAATAGGACATGGTTCTGATAACTGCCCCGGTCTGTGGGTTTTGTTGGTCTGCTATAATGGCCATTGCCGGCAATCCATTCACCGATAATTCCCTGGATTCTTTAACCTGCAACTGGTATTGCTGCACAAAAGCTTCCGCTGCCTGCCGGGGTGAAGTTCCGGGTGCAAGGGTCAGCATCATCATTGCTTTACCATCTTTTGGCGCCATTTGTACACTTTGGGGTGTATTCTGGTAATTCCAATTAGCCGGAACAGGGAACTGAAACTTCAGCTCCGGGTGATAGAAAACATTGTCTTCTAAAAACCCTTGTTTTGGATCTTCACCATAAATCAAACCTTCAATTCTTTTCAGGTATTCATTCCTGTTAACTTCCGGGTTCGTTAAGTTTAATTGTTGTTTCCATTCCGTGGCAAGTTTTGCTACCGTAACATTTCTATCACCTGGATTAGGGTGTGTTGATAAGAAATCAGGAAGTTCCTGCGAACCAGCCGCCTGGCTTTGTCTCTCCAGTGTGTTGAAAAAGCCCGCCATTTCTGTTGCATCATATCCAATCTTGGAAGAATATTCAACACCTAATCTATCAGATTCCATTTCAGCATCCCTGCCAAATTTTAAAAGTAATAATCCTAATCCTTGTGATGCTGCTTCGGCAAATTGTCCAAACTCCGGCGAAATAATAACACCTGCAATAATGCCTAATTGACCCAACATTGCATTACGTTGTTGTTCTACAGAATGTCTTGCCGCTATATGACCGATCTCATGCCCTAATACACCCGCGAATTCAGCCTCATTATTAAAATGTGCCATGATACCACGGGTAAAATATACATACCCGCCCGGAACGGCAAAGGCATTCAGTACTTCTGAATCAAGAATTTTGAATTCATAATTTAATCCGGGCCGATGTGAAATGGCGGCCATCTGTTTTCCTTTGGTCGTGATAAAGTTTTGCAATGCTGCATTTTCATACAATCCAAATTGAGCAACAATCTGCGGATCTGCTTCTTTACCCATTGCAATTTCCTGCTCCTCGGACATCAATACAACCTGCTTCTTTCCTGTAACAGGATTTGTTGCACAGGAATCCAACATAATAAATGAAGATGTTAAGCCAATAAATAACAAAAATTTTTTCATGAGTATCAATTTATCCTGAGTAAACTTAATTTTTATTTATATATAATTCTTTTTGTATTGCAAAGATGATACCATCGGTCAACCATACCGTTACCCCGGCATGAGAATTACATATCCATTGATAACTATAAAAACTTTTTAACCATGACAGATAAAAGGAAAAACACTTTTACAGATAATGAAAAGAAATCAATAAGAATCGAAGATCCCGCTGCTAATCCCTCACAGGAGAATGCCGGATTTGATGAAATTCCAGATCTTGATGGTGATGGAATGATTGGTCATACGGGTGGCAATTTTGGTGATACAACTTATACAGGTGGCAGTCTTATACAACCCCAGCCCGGGCCCGTTGAGGATGCTCCAGAAGCTGGTGATGAGGATATCGAAGAAGAAAAGTGATATCGAATTAATTTACAATGTGTTAGCCTTATTTAAAGGTGTATAAGAGCTTTCGCTTAAATGTAAAAAAAATCTAACGCACAAGTTAATACTGGCACAATTTTCTGCTGTTTTATGGGTTTTATAATCTGTAATCCAACTATCCATGAAACTAACTGGCAGAATTGTGTTTATTCTATTGTGCATCGCCTCTTCTCTACTTACATTTTCGCAGCAGGTTAGCATTGATATTCAAAAAGTAATTCGTGAAATACCCTCCCATGCAGTAGGCGTAAACATGAATTATTTAATGGATGGCACTTTTATTAGTCCTACCGCGCAGGCAGAAACAAGTGATGCTTTAAAAGAAATGGGCGTTAAATTTCTGCGCTACCCTGGCGGAGAAAAATCTGACAATTATTTATTCTCTGCACCTCCATATACAAATTCAAGCCCGAGAATGGCATTGCCGGGTAGTTGCCCATGGCCATCAAAAAAATCTGAATGGGTTGAAAGCGATAAATTAATGGCCAAGGAAAACGTCCTGGATTTTGATGAATTTATGGTATCTGCCCAACACATTGGTGCAGAGCCCATGATAGTCGTAGCATACGATGCCATTTATTATACACCCGATCCTATTTGGAATTGCACCACTGTTCCTCCTACCTTATCAGAATTGGTAACACATGCTACAGAGTGGGTTCGCTATGCGAACATTACAAAAGGTTATGGAATTAAATACTGGTGTATTGGCAATGAGAGCTGGGGTTCTGCCGATTATAACGGAAATGTATCTCCTGCACAATATGCGCTGGATATTGTTGCTTATGCAACAGCCATGAAAGCGGTAGATCCTTCTATCAAAATAATTGTAAATGGACGCGGTGAAACATGGTGGAGAACATTACTCGAAAGTCCTGCAGCAGCATATATTGACTATTTTGGGGTAAGCTGTTATCCCATCTGGAACTTTACAGGCGGATATGAACAATACCGCACCACATCTCCGAACTTACTGGCAGAAGCGCAAACCGCGGTAAATGCGATCAACAGCTTTGCAACATCCGCAGATAAGAGTCGCATAAAAGTTATTTCCACTGAATTTAATGCTATAGACTTTAATAGTGCATGGCCAAACACTAACGACCTGGGACATGCGCTGGTGGCATTTGAAACAATGGGTCAACACCTTGAAAATCCAATGATAGATGCTGCACTGTTATGGAATACTCGCTGGGTTAATAATATAAACTCATCTCACAATATAGATGATGTATTAAGCAGCAGTAGCCAAATGAATGCAAATGGCCTTGCTTTATC
>CAMPGG010000315.1 GCA_946885335.1 uncultured Chitinophagaceae bacterium | reverse complement strand
CCAACACCGGCAGGCGTGCCAGTAAAAACTAAGTCGCCAATGTTGACACTAAAATAATTAGAGATGTATGAAACGATATAATCAAAATCAAAATTCATCTCGCTGGAATTACCCTGTTGAACGAGTTCTTTGTTTTTATATAATCCAAAATTGATGTCTTTTTTATTCTTCAAATCCGGAAATGCAACCCATTTACCAATGGCTGCGGAATTATCCCAGGCTTTCGCTTTTTCCCAGGGTAATCCTTTAGACTTTAATTCGTCCTGGATATCACGGGCAGTAAAATCGATACCTACAGTGACGGCGTCATAATATTTACTGGCGAACTTTTCCTGTATGTATTTACCGTTCTTGCATATGCGAAGAACCAGTTCGCATTCATAATGCAATTCATTTGTAAACTCAGGATAATAAAATGGCGTATGTGGCTGCAGCAATGCACTTTTTGGTTTCATAAAAATAACCGGTTCATCAGGTAAATCATTACCTAATTCCTGCGCATGTGCTACATAGTTACGGCCAACACAAAAAATCTTCATAAATAGGAAGGTTTTAGAGTTAAATACATCGGATGCAAATCACAGGGGCTATCCCATATATTTAGGTAGCTTACACAATATTGGACTTTAGAAAATAAACTTAGGTTGGAAATGCTAAAATAGGGAATCCCCTCCATTTCTCATAGTGAAAATTCCTTATTATTTATTTCTGTCATGGTAAGCGTGATGCCATTGGTAACAAATGATTCAATCGCTTCCACAGCTTTTTCAATTTTTAAAGCCGTTAAAGGTTCCTCCTCTTTTGTCCATTTTCCCAAAACAAAATCAACCTGGCGACCTTTTGGATAATTATTTCCAATACCAAAACGAAGTTTTGGATAGTTAACCGAACCTAAAGATTCCTGGATACTCTTTAAACCATTATGCCCTGCATCACTACCTCCAGGACGCAACCTCAATTTAGATAACGGTAATGCAATATCATCAACCACCACTAATAAATGTTCTATGGAAATATTTTTTTTATCCATCCAGTATTTAACAGCCCGCCCACTCAGGTTCATATAGGTGGTTGGACAAATGCAAATGCATTGCCTGCCTTTCAATTTCACTTCCGCTACAAATGCAAGCCGATCATTTTTAAAAATACCTCCGTGTTTTTGGACAAATGCATTGACTACATCAAATCCTATATTGTGGCGGGTGTGAGCATATTCAACACCGATATTTCCCAAACCAATGATCAAAAATTTCATCTTTCTATAATTGCATCATTAAATATCTTAAAAAAAGAAGGCTATTAATTTACTTCAGAAAATGTACTCTCCTTTATCTTAAATTGAAGATAAAAAAACCCGCATCAACTGATACGGGTTCAAGGTTTTTTTTGAAGTTATTATTTCGCAGGAGCTTTTTCTGCTGTTGCTTCTTCTTGTTTTAACTGGCGTGTTAATACAACGGATGCAATCGGAATACGCGGAGAGTTTACAATCTCAAAGTGTTCCTCTTTTACATCCTGCACACGAATATTGCCGTTTAATTCAAGATCATCAATATTTACTTCGATAAATTCTTTCAGGTGTTTAGGCAATGTTTTTACTTTCAATGCCTTCATTTTTGTAACCAGTCGACCACCTGCTTTAACACCTACAGATACCCCTGTAAACTTAATAGGAATAGTGGCAATCACTTTTTTGTCTTCAACCAATTCCAGTAAATCCACATGAATCAGTTCATCAGATACTTTATCAAACTGAAGATCCTTTAAAATACAACGGTAAGTGCTACCATCTAATTTTACTTCAGCGATCTGGAAACTTGGCGTATACACTAAGGTTTTAAATGCGGTAGACGGAGCAAAAAAGCTCAGTTCCTTTGCACCCCCGTAAATTACACCAGGCACGTTTCCCTGAGAGCGTAATTGGCGGGCGGCTCCTTTGCCAAGTCCGGTCCTCAGTTGTCCTTCGATTGTAATTGTTTTCATTGTTGTTTTTTATTTAGTAAAAGTTCAAATTCAGGTATTTGATGCCCGAATAAAATTTATTTGTTACGTCTTTGCGAATGAATAAAAAGGTTATTGATACTTTTATTCTCATATGCATTCCGAATAGCGATGGCAAACAATTCTGCAACCGAAAGCACTTTAATTTTTTTGCTTGGTTTAGCTATTGGAATGGTGTTACATACAACCAATTCTTCCAACACACTGTTCTCAATATTCTCATATGCGTTCCCGCTTAAAACCGGATGTGTGATCATAGCCCTAACGCTTCTTGCACCTTTCTCCTTTAATAAGGCAGCACTCTTTGCGAGGGTGCCTCCAGTATCGCAGATATCATCAATGATCAGGATATCTTTACCTACCACATCACCTATAACCACCATGCTGGCAATCTCATTGGCTCTTTTTCTGTGCTTGTCACAGATAACCATTTCTGCCTCAAAATAACTGGCAATTTCCCTTATGCGGTTGGTTGCTCCCACATCGGGGGCGGCAAAGGTAAGATTTTCAACTTTAAGTTGCTCAATGTAAGGGATAAAAACAGCTGAACTGTCGAGGTGATCCACGGGAATGTCAAAATATCCCTGGATCTGCGGGGCGTGAAGATCCATTGTAATAACCCTGTCGGCACCAGCAGCAACCAGCATATTGGCGACTAACTTACTGCCTATAGCTACACGGGGTTTATCTTTTCGGTCCTGGCGGGCATACCCGTAATATGGAATTACGGCAATGATCTTATATGCAGATGCCCTGCGTGCGGCATCTATCATTAATAAAAGCTCCATCAGGTTATCTGAGGGAGAATGAGTGCTTTGAATCAAAAAAACATGTTCACCACGGATGCTCTCCATGAAGACTGGTTGTATTTCACCATCACTAAAACGTTGAATACTAACCCTTCCCGGTGGTTTCCCGTATTTTCTTGATATTTCTTCGGCCAGCTCTTTAGAGCCTGTGCCTGCAAAAATTTTTGCGGTATGTTGCATGGCGGAAAAATGAGCGGCGAAGATATTAATATCCGCCTATGATTGATCCAACCAGCGCAAATTGTTGTATTAAAAATTCAAGTGCTTCTCTTAATTGGCTGCAACTGCTGAAGCCTGGTAAGGATTTCCAGCTAATTGTTCAGTTTGATTTGTTTCAGATGAAGCCTCGCTGGCAGGTCCATTTATGCTGTAAAAAACTGTTGAACAGATAAAAATGGAGAAAAATAACGCCACAACATATACACCTACAAAGAATAAAATTGGGTGTAAGGCGCCAATGGATGCTTTAGAGGTTTTCATAAGTTTGATTTTAGGGTTTTTTAATAGATTTGGATTGGTTTGTTGCAACGGCGAAAATTTTCTTACGTTGCATATCATAAAAATATTAACATAACCAAAACTGTGCAAGAGCAGAAGTACTCAATAAAACAATGGGCAAAAGACGATAGGCCAAGAGAAAAATTACTATCTAAGGGTTCTGCCTCTTTGAGTGATTCTGAATTACTAGCCATCCTGATAAGCACTGGAAGCCGGGAGAAAAGCGCCATTGAACTGGCTAAGGACATTCTTAAGCTTGGTAAAGACAACCTGAATGAATTAGGAAAACTAACAGTAAAGGACCTTATGTCGGTAAAAGGGATCGGCGAAGCCAAAGCCATTTCTATAACTGCCGCACTTGAACTTGGACGCCGCAGGCAGGCATCTTTCAATTTAACCAAACCCATCATTGCTTCCAGCTCAGAGGTGGCGAACTACCTGCAAAACTTATTGAAAGATTATCATCATGAAGTATTTGCCGTATTGTTTTTAAATCGTGCCAATAAGATCAATCATTTTGAGATAATCAGCCAGGGAGGAATGACCGGAACGGTAGCGGATCCCCGCGTTATATTAAAAAAGGCTTTACAGGAAAACGCTGTAAGCCTGATCCTTTGCCACAACCACCCTTCCGGAAGTCTTAAACCGAGCCGGGCAGATGAAGAATTAACCAGTAAAATAAAAGCTGCGGCTTTGCTACTAGATATCAAAGTACTGGATCATATCATTGTAAGTGAAGATGGCTATTATAGTTTTGCCGATGAAGGAATATTGTGATTGAAATAATTTTCGCAGAATTTAGGTAAATCACTATACATCGATATTCTTTAAATAGTTGAAAAGTTT